>NZ_AKWZ02000003.1:0-300000 GCF_000306235.2 Leptospira fainei serovar Hurstbridge str. BUT 6 | reverse complement strand
AGCCGCTAATGAAAAAACTAGGGCCTTCTTCGCGGAAACATTAGGAAATCCTAAGTTAGATACACTTGATATCGAAGGCGTTGCAAAAGTAGCCCACGAAATCGGCGTGCCGTTAGTAATCGATAACACGCTTCCTTCCCCTTACTTAGTCAAGCCCATCGAGCACGGAGCGGATATCGTCATACACTCGCTCACGAAATTCTTGGGCGGTCACGGTAGTTCCATAGGCGGAATTATCATCGATTCCGGCAAATTCAATTGGGGAAACGGGAAATTCAAAAATTTTACTGAACCGGACCCTAGCTATCACGGGTTAAAATTTTGGGACGTATTCGGAAAGTTTGAACCCTTTGGCGGCGTAAATATCGCCTTTATTATCAAGGCCCGCGTTCAAGGTCTAAGGGATCTTGGACCCGCAATTTCTCCGTTCAACGCCTGGAATATCATCCAAGGGATTGAAACATTGCCTCTTCGTATAACGCAGCATTCGATAAACGCCCAGAAAGTCGCGGAATTCTTGTCCAAGCATCCCAAAGTAACCTGGGTCAATTATCCCGGTCTTCCAAACGATAAGAATTACGCATTGGCTAAAAAGTATCATACGAGGAATCTCTTTGGGGCTATTTTAGGATTCGGGGTCAAAGGTGGAGTTTCGGAAGCGAAGAAATTTATCGATCATCTGGAACTATTCTCCCTCTTGGCGAATGTGGGAGATGCAAAATCCCTGGCTATTCACCCGGCTTCTACCACCCACCAACAACTCTCCCCGGCGGAACAAGCCTCAGCTGGAGTAACCCCTGAGTTCATTCGATTGTCCGTGGGTCTAGAGCATATCGATGATATTATCACCGATTTGGACGAGGCTTTGAAAAAGGTGTGACGTCTAATTCCTCTAGGAAAATCGTCTAAAACAGCCATTTCTCCGGATTCCAGTCTAAGAATCTAGAGAGTGGCTTTCCCTATTTGGAAAAGAAGGAATGAATCTGGAAAAATCGGTCGGAATCGTCAAGACGGAAACGGTCACCTTGCCCGACCTACGTTTAGATAATGGATCCGTTCTTTCGCCGGTCGTCATAGCGTACGAAACATACGGTAAACTTTCCGAAAAGAAAGATAATGCAATTCTAATATGCCATGCTCTGTCCGGGGACGCCCACGCAGCAGGTGTCCATGCTCCCGCTGACAAACGACCCGGATGGTGGAACGAATATATCGGCCCGGGGAAAGCATTCGATACTAATAAATATTTTGTAATTTCTTCGAACGTCATCGGTGGTTGTAAAGGTTCGTCCGGTCCTTTAACAATTAGCCCGATCACGGGGAAGCCTTTCGGTTCCAGTTTCCCTTTCGTATCCATCAAGGATATGGTTGCCGCACAGAAATCATTGGTCGAACATTTAGGCGTGGAGAAACTGTATTGTGTCGCCGGCGGTTCTATGGGAGGAATGCAAGCCTTACAGTGGAGTATTGCTTATCCTGAAAATCTGACTAATTGTATTATTTTGGCTTCGACTGCCGAGCATTCGGCCATGCAGATTGCCTTCAATGAAGTCGGTCGTCAGGCCATTTTATCCGACCCAAATTGGAATAACGGTCTGTACGACGAAAATTCTCCCAGAAAGGGATTGGCTCTCGCCCGCATGGTCGCTCATATCACTTATCTTTCCGATGAAAAGATGCGGGAAAAGTTCGGTAGAAATCCTCCCAGAGGAAATCTCCTTAATTCCGACTTTGCAGTTGGAAGTTATTTGATCTACCAAGGGGAAAGCTTTGTGGACCGCTTCGACGCGAATTCTTATATTTACGTTACTCAGGCTTTGGACCATTTTAGTTTGGGTAAAGGAAAGGAATTAACCGCCGCGTTGACCCCCGCAATCTGCCGCTTCTTAGTCGTTTCCTACAGTTCCGATTGGTTATATCCGCCCGCTCAGTCTAGAGAAATCGTTAAAAGTTTAGAGGCGTCCGATAAAAGGGTTTTTTACGTGGAATTAAATAGTAAAGAAGGTCACGATAGTTTCTTACTTGCGAATCAAAAACAAGACGACGTCCTTCGCGGATTCTTGGAAAACCCGGCTAATTGAAAAATGAATTCAAGAATCTCGTCTGACATCACATTGAAAGAAAGGCCGGACTTCGCGTATATTATGAACGCAATCTCCCCCGGTTCGAGAGTATTGGACTTGGGTTGCGGGAACGGGGACCTACTTTATTTATTGAGTCAAAAAGGAATCCGAGGCCAAGGAATCGAAAAGGACGAAGATGCAATCGTCGAATGTATTCGGAAAGGTGTCTACGTGCACCACGGCGATATCGACGAGGGTTTGGAACATCATGAAGATAAAAGGTTCGATTACGTAATTTTAAACCAAACGATTCAAGAAACGCGTCACCCGGGAGATATCATTAAGGAATGTCTTCGAATCGGCAAGCGGGTCATTATCGTTTTCGCGAACTTCGGATACTGGGAAGTACGATTTAAAATTCTTTTAGGCGGAAAAACTCCAGTTACGGATTTATTACCGTATCGCTGGTTCGATACTCCGAACCTACATTTCCTTTCGGTATTGGACTTTGAAGAATTCTGTCAAATTCGCGGCTTTACCGTCGAAGACCGAGCATTCTTTCGAGACTTTAAGCAGATTACGGTCCGACCGAATTTCTTCGCCAAATTAGCTCTATTCCAAATTCGTTAAGTTCTATTGAACTGGAATTTTTTCCGCTCGCTCCATAGCATGCTCGATCAACGATCGATAGATTTCCTGGATTGGAATCCCCGCCGCCTTTGCCTGCTGCGGTATTAAACTAGTTTCGGTCATTCCCGGAAGCGTATTCGTTTCCAAGATGTAAGGCTCTCCATCCACGACGATAAAATCCGTTCTGGAATACCCTTCGCAACCTAGCGTTTTATGAGCAAGAATCGATTGATTTTGAATTTTTTGAATGATCGACTCGGATAAACGTGCGGGCGTAATTTCTTGAGATAATCCGGGTTTGTATTTAGACTCGACATCGAAAAATTCTCCCCCGGGAATAATTTCCGTCGGAGGCAAAGCGATAGGAGATCTTTTTCCGTTTGTGATTTTTTCCCACACTCCGCAGGATACTTCGACTCCGGAAAGAAATCTTTGTAAAATAGCGTGATCCTGGTATTCAAAGAACTCGGATAGCTTCGCGCGTAACTCTTGCAGTGTGTTGATCCGATAAGTATGATAACTGGAACCGCCCTCGACAGGTTTGAGGAATAACGGGAATTGTAAGGCCATCGATTCGACCAAAGTCGGCACGGTTACGAATTCTTCTCTCTTCAGTTCCCAAAAAGGTGCAACGTTGAGATTCGCGACTTGAAACAACCGGTTCGCACGAATTTTATCCATCGCGATAGCGGAAGCCTCCACACCCGAACCGGTAAAAGGGATTCCGAGGACAGTCAAAAATCCTTGGATGGATCCGTCTTCCCCTAATGTTCCATGCAGTCCTAGAAAGGCAATATCACAATCAAGGTTTGAAAAGGAGGAGGCAACGCACCCGTTTAATTGTTCGAATTCTTTTTGATAGGAAAGCGCGTCCGTCGGAACTCCTTCCGGTAAAAGAATCCGATATTCACTAGGGATCACCCACTTGGCATCCTTCGTAATAAGAATGGGTTTGACCGGATGTCCCATGGCCGCCAATGTCCTACATATGAACGCGCCGGTCCTCAGGGATATCACATGCTCCGTGGACGTTCCTCCGTATAAGACAGCTACCTTTAACAAACGGACCTCTCCTTCCTTCAAACTTCAGATGCGGACCTAAAGAATGAGATTTGTACGAATTCTTCTTATCCTTTTATTCCTCTTTTGTACGGAAAGTCTATTTTCTGAATTCCCCATCAAACCGGTTTCTCCTTACCCGGCCGAGTACAGCCAATTTTGGTTTCTTTATCAAAAGGAAAAACGCTTAGGAGAGGAAGAGCAAATCTATAGGCCGTTCTTCTCTTATTATAGGGAGACAAAATCGAATTACCAATATAGAACTTTTTTATTGCCCATTTTCTACTCGGAACAAACTGACTACTGGAAAGTCTGGTCTTTTCTTTTTTTTGCAACAGGAACCGAGACTTTTCACGACGATCAAGGTTGGGATGAGGATACTCTTTCTCCGCTTCTAATTTGGGGTAAAGGGGATTTGGCACGGGAATCATATTTCGGTTTTTTTCCTTTTTACGGTAGGCTCCGCAACAAACTAGCCTACTCCGAATTAAATTTCACATTATTCCCCCTTTATACGAATTGGAAATACAAGACGTATAACGCGCATTCCGTTCTTTGGCCGATCTTTCTTTATGGGAGTTCCGATGTCCGGAGCGAGTTCCGTCTATTTCCCTTTTTCTCCAGAAAAGTGCATAAAGGAAAATATGAAAGGTATTCGATTCTTTGGCCTTTCTTTCAATGGGGGGAGACGTTTCAGGACAAACGAGAACCGGCTTCGTACTGGATGTTTTGGCCTTTATATCTATCCAAGGATTCCGCCTTTGGAAATATGAAGGCTCGAGCTTATTTGTGGTTTCCTATTTTGGGTTCTCTTCTAGGTTACGGATATGATAAACGAACCCAAGAAATAGATTGGAATGTTCTTTTTTTTCTGATTCAATACGGTCGAAACGACGACGAAGATTATCGAAAATTGATTCTTTTTCCGTTTTACGGCTACTATCGTTTTGCTTATAAAGAGACAAGATTTTTTACTCCGCTTTACTTTCGTCTGAGTTCCGACACGTATCATATAAAATCCTCCGAAACGTATCTAATTCCTTTTTGGTGGAGAACGAATCGAACGTACGTTCAATGGGGCCGAGAAGAGAATTATTATAAGTTGTGGCCGATTTTTCGTTGGCATGAAGACAGAGACGGAAACTTAACGTGGAATTTCCTTTCTCTTTTTCCTCTAAAATCGGAAGCTGTGGAAAGGATTTGGGATCCGGTCTGGTCCATCGTAGAGTTCCAGAAATTGGCGAACGGCGAGAAACGTCTTTCCTTCTTAATGAGGCTTTATACGCAACGATGGACTAAGGACGAATTTCATGTGCACATCCCCTTTTTGGTCGAATATTCTTCCACTCCCGAGAAAACGTCCTACCAATTCCTATACGGATTTTTCGGAGTCGAAAAAGATAAGGAAAAAACAACCGTCCAACTTCTATGGTGGATAAAGATATAAAAGAATGTTCGAGATTCTAAAGGCAAAGGCAAATCAGACTTTCTACGCTGCGGGCTATACGATTCTATTAATTGCGGAAACTTTCTTAAATCTAAGATTCTCTTACGATAAAAGAAAGGAAATCCTAGATCAAATGTTCATTGCGGGAGTTGGAAGTTTATTCGTCGTTTCCGTCGTTGCTATCTTTACGGGAATGCTTTTGACTCTAAACACCGGGCTCGGTCTAAAAGATTTTGGAGCCGAAGGGCAGATCGGATTACTTCTTACGGTTACTCTCACGCGAGAAATGTCTCCTTTTATGACGGCCCTGATCCTTTCGGCTTCGATAGGTTCCGCGATGGCTGCCGAAATTGGAACGATGAAAGTTTCGGAAGAAATCGACGCATTGGAAGTGATGTCGATCGATCCCGTTAGATTTCTTGTTTTTCCTCGAGTCTTGGGGTTCTCGCTGATGGTACCGGTACTCTGCGTATATTCCAGCATTCTAGGAATTTTCGGAGGAGCGGTTGTCGGGCATTTCCAGTTAGGGATCGAATACATCGTGTATTTTCAAGATGTTTACGAACGCATCACCTCCATTCCCGGCCTGAAAGATTTATATACCGGGCTCTTTAAAGGATACGTATTCGGCTTAATTATCGCTTCCATTTCCTGTTCACACGGACTTAGGACTTTCGGCGGTGCGATAGGAGTCGGTCGCGCAACGAGAGAATCGGTGGTTACCTCTTTCTTAATGGTCATTTTTTTCGGCTATGTCATTACGGCGATTTTCTACAGGCAATAAATGATGGATTACGCGATAGAAATCGTAAATATGCACAAAGCTTTCGGATCCCGAAAAATCTTAAAAGGCATGAATTTGCAAGTAAGGAAGGGAGAAACGATGGTGATCGTCGGGCCTTCCGGCACTGGCAAGTCCGTGACCCTCAAGCATATTACTGGCTTACTCGATCCCGACGCAGGCGAATGCAGAATTTTCGGAGAAAGAATTTCAGGCATTACGGAAGTGGAACGAAAACGCCTCCGCGCAAAAATGGGGGTCCTATTTCAGTCAGGCGCTTTGATCAACTGGATGACCGTTTTCGATAACGTCGCCTTACCGCTACGGGAACATAAACTATTTTCAGAAACCGAAATCCAAAGGATCGTATCCGAAAAACTCAGGTTAGTGGACATGACGATCGCAAAGGATAATTATCCCAATGATATCTCGGGAGGAATGAAAAAACGCGCTGGATTAGCCCGGGCTATTGCGTCTAATCCAGAGATCATACTCTACGACGAACCGACCTCCGGACTAGATCCTATCATGTCCAATGTAATCAACGAATTAATCATTCGAATCCGACAAGAAACCGGGGCGGCTCAAATTGTCGTAACTCATGATATGTCGAGCGCGTATATGATCGCGGATAGGATATCATTCTTTTACGGAGGCCAGGTGCTCTATACAGGAACTCCCGACGATGTCAAAGCGTCCGATAACGAATTCGTCAGACAGTTCGTAACCGGCTCGACAAAGGGACCGATGATTTTGGAAACTAAGTCGTGAAAACTCAGGTCAAAGATCCGGATTTTCGGAAAAAAGAGTCGATATTAATAGTGGAGAATCGGAATAGAAAATGAAATCATTTCGCTATCTTTTAGTAGGCGCCATCTTTTCCGTTGCCCTGGTCATCGTAGGTTATTTTACCGTAATGACCGAAGGAGGCCCGGTTCAAAAACGAGGAGAATTCCTTAAAATTAATTTTAAAAACGCGGAAGGTATCAAAGTAGGAAACAAAGTCACCGTTCAAGGAGTTCCTTTCGGTTACGTATCTAATATTCGTTTGATTCAGATTAACGAAGAAGGAAACGCCTTACCTTCCGGTGAAATCGGAGTTGCGACCCGTGTGGAAGTGACGATCATTCTTAAGGAGCCGCTTCGACTCTATGAAAACTATGATATCACTATCCGAAACGAAAGCCTTTTGTCAGGTCGTGTGATCTCCATCGACCCGGGAACATTGGAGGCTCCACCTGAAGCAAAACTTCCGGCCGGTAGTATGTATAAGCCGGTGGACTATAAAACAGGCGCTCAACTGAAGGGAAGAGTTCTTCAAGATCCTTTGGTTTCCCTATCGGAACTTATCGCCGAAAACAGAGGGGACATCCGCAGAACATTTTCCAACGTCGCCGACATCACTACGAAAGTAAACAGCGGCGACGGAACGCTCGGCAGGCTGATCAATCGAGACGACCTTCATACGAATATAAATACCGTTTTGACCGACGCGCAGATCGTCTTACGAGAGTTACGGGAAGGTTTAGAGGACACTCGGGAACAAGCCCCGGTTACCAGCTTTATTCGCGCCGCTCTTAGTTCCTTTTAATCGATTCTTTTTTCTTGCAGAATCTTCTCTTGTCGAGAGAATTGCCTAGTAATGTCTGCACCGGAAATAGCGATCATCGGAACCGGAATTATGGGAAGAGGCATGGCAAATACTCTTTCTGCAAAAGGTTATACGCTTCGCTTATACGCGAGGAATCTCGACAACATTCGGGATTTAGAATCCGATAATGTATCTATCTATAATGATCCGAAAGCGGCTGCGAACCGGGCGACCCTCGCGGTTCTTTGCCTTACGGAAGATTCCGTCGTTGAAGAAACCGTCTTCTCACGCGGACTTCTCGAAAGCCGTTGTAAATACGTCGTGGATACCGGAACGACTTCGCCGGAACTAACGGCAAAAATCGGAAAGGCATTTTCCGAACGCGGAATGTCTTTCTTCGATTCTCCGATGACGGGTTCTAAGAATGCGGCAAGAGACGGACAAATTCTATTTATGCTCGGTGCAAAAGGCCCGGAAGAAGTATCGGAGATTTCCTTCTTCTTTGATTCATGCGGAAAGAATGTCGTTTATTGCGGAACGATCGGGGACGGGCAAAGGGCGAAGATCGCTTTGAATATGGTGCAAGCGGGAATTTTCCAGGTTTATATGGAGGGATTTCTGCTTGCGAAGAAGGAAGGAATCTCTCCGGAAATTCTTAAAGAAATCCTATTGCAATCCGCGGCTAAATCGGGAATCGCCGAATTCAAATTTCCTTTCGTCTTTGCCCGAAACTACGAAACGCATTTTTCGCTCAAGAATATGCGGAAAGATGTGAATCATGCCTTGGCATTAGCGAAGCGGACCGGAGTCACTCTACCTTTATGTTCTTCTCTCGGCGCTATTTACGACGAGGGTCTTCGCGCTGGACTGAGCGAGAAGGATTATTGTAGCTTGAACGAGATAACCGCAAAAATCGTAGCGAAACCTTCTTCCTAAAATTGCCTTGCAAATCCGATTCCTTAGAAGATGCTGGTTTCAAATTCGGGATGTAGCGCAGCGGTAGCGCACTTCGTTCGGGACGAAGGGGTCGCTGGTTCAAATCCAGTCATCCCGACATTCTCTTAACGCTTTTTACCGGTCGAGGGTTTCGCTTTCGGTATCTCCTCTTCTTCTTCCTTTTTTCCTAATAACGTCGATATTTTTTCCTGGTAACGCTCTCGAAAGAACGATTCCGGTTGAGGTGCGCCTATTCCTGCATCCTTGAGACGCTTTTCGCTGTCTGCAATTCGTTCGTCATCAAGCGGATGAGTACTTAGGTATTTACCGAGAGGGAGAGTATCTTCCTCTTCACCCAAATGTTTTTGCCTCCAAGCTTTGATATCTCGGAAAAAATTCGCCGACGCTCCGGGATAATAAGGAGTGGCTCGCATATATTGAAAACCGAATGCATCCGCTTCCTCCTCCGCACCGCGACTATTGGCAAGAGAAAGCAAGTTAGAGGATAACGAAGCCATCCCGGAAGCATGTTGCGCCAAGTCCGGCCCCAGCACATAAGATAGAACCAAATAGATTGCAAAGTAAGTGGCGATACTAGAGGATAATTGCTTCATAGAATGCCGTTTTTCCGCATGTGCAATTTCATGCGCAAGTACTCCCGCAAGAGTAGCTTCATCTTTGACGAAATGCAATAGACCGGTATAAACGAAAATATATCCACCCGGCGCACAAACAGCGTTGATAACCGAATCATCGTTCAAAATCGTCACTTTGTAAGGAAATTCGGATTTATACTGAATTTCCTTAGCTTTCAAAATTCGATCCGCGATTCCTTGAACGTAGGAACGAAGTTTTTCGTTATGCAAAACCTTCATTCCATCCTGTCCCAAAACGGCGGCTTCATAAAATTGTTTTCCGAGGAACTCGTCGAGGGATACGGGAAAAGTGGTCTCAACGATCCAGCCGCAGGAATTGAGGGAAAAAGCGATCAGAAAAACGGGTAGAAATTTAGAAGAGCGAATTTTCATAGTTGGAACCTACTCCAGAGAAACCGATTCTCGAATTCGTGTCGATTAGGATTCGACGGATAGATTAACTTCGTAGCCGGCATAGGCGCGCAGGTTGATCACCTCCGATTCGAACAGTAAATACTGCCCCTTAATTCCCAATAAGTCGGATTTTATCGTCTGTTCCTTTTCAGGCTGAAACGCTTTGGCCTTGGTCGGATACTTCAAAATAGGATAGCGGATCGTCGTACTTGACTTCGGAGAAAGAACTTCATAATATACTCCGAGATCCCAGGATTCCAATTGAGACAAAAGTTCTTTCCTTTTTTCGGATAAATCTTCCTGAACGGAATCGGTGCTCACCATCACTTGCCATTTTGTTTTATCGTCGATTATGGAGGAAAATTTCTTTTCTATAACTCCGGCATCCCGACGTGATTTCACTTCCAGAAGAGGAATCGCTTCTTGAGCTCCTTGGTCGACCCAGCGATTAGAAACAGGATTTTCTTTCGTAATTCCTATTTTTAACCCGCTCGTATTCGCCAAATAAACCGTATGCTTCTGAAAGCAATACTCCTCTCCCCAATCAGGTTCTCTGCAAGTTCCCAAGTGAAAGTGGCATGTCTCCGGTCTTAAAATGCAAAGATCATTTTGAGCTAAAGTTTGGAAGCAGGAATAACAACTTCCTTGATTGAAGCTTTTTTTAGTATTCTTACCGCAATGAACGCATCTAATTTGGCCGGTAAATTGCAAAGTAACTTCCTTACCAAGCAAGTCTGCTATACGAAATTGCGGCTTGGGAAAATCCGGAATTTGCTTCCCGGATTCGGAGCCGGGATACGTCGCAACCGTCCAAAAATATTCCACCGGATCCAAACCTTCATGGTCAAGCATCCGAAGGTAGCCTGTGGATAAAAGGCTCATTGGAAAAAATATTCTCTCCCGCTTAAAGGACGAAGCAGATCGTCCACCTTCACTTCAAGGATAGTGTTCAATTCGTTTCCTTTCCAGTCAAAAACCACGATCATGTCTCCGCTCGCGTAGTGACTGAGTTTTCCATCCGCCAGATAAAATAATTTCAAATCGCCTGAAGTGGATTGATTGCGTGGAATGAGTAATGACCCTTTTCCTGCAAGAGTCGAACCTTCGTACCACATTCCAGTGATTGGAATCGGCGCATAGTTCGACGTTAAACCCGCAGAAGGTAGAGAACGATCCGCCTTAGATTGAGTTTCTCCGTTTAACCTAGCGGTTTCTAAGAAAGCACAATCGAAATTATCGGCTAATTTCGGAAAGTCCTGTTGACAAGGAGATCGGAAGACTTCCCGCTCGATCGAATAGGAGACGCCTTTTCTTACGCTTTGGGCAATCTTAGCAAATGCATAGAACTTCAATCGTCCCAGCACCTGTTTCAAAGAATATTCCTTCCACTGCCCGACCGGTTGAGCGTTTAGCTGAAAGCAGAATAGAATCGTCGCTGCAAGTATCGTTTTCTTAATTTTGCCCATCTTTCTATCTGTTTGTCGGTTGATCTTAAAAAACAATTAGTACAGTCGATATTTTCGAACAATTCGATTGGCGGAATCTTCCGCCTCGGAATAAGAGCGTTTAAATTCCTCATAGCTCGTATTGGAATCTATCGATTGACGAAAACGTTCCGTCCCCCATAGGAAATCGATATTGTAAGTGCTATCCGGATATTGTCTCCATCTAAAGTCTTTATAGTGTTTCTTTAGGGTTGTGACGAGAATGTACGCCATTTGGATCGGATCGTAATTCCTATTCACAACTGTGAGTCGCAACCCTCTACAAATCTCCCCCTTGAACGGGCCGAAAATAGGTTTGAAAAATACGCTTTGGTAGTAGTAATCGCCCTTACTCGAATCGTTCAGTTCGTTGACGATAGCATCCGGTTCGGACATCCATGGCGCGCCGAAATATACGAACGGCGCCTGAGTTCCTCTACCTACGGATACATTGACTCCTTCCAGTAACACCAACCCTAAATAATTACGGGCGGAATCCAGCATCGGCAAATTAGGGGAAGGAGTGGTCCAGGCAATTCCTTCCTTTTCCCAATCGAATCCTCTCTTTAGATTTTTGGGGGAAATAATTTCCAATTTAATCTTACCGGAAAGGTATTCACCGTTATAGAATGACGCGGCCTCGCCCATAGTCATTCCGGTAAAAAACAAAGAAGGAAACTCGCCCGCAAAGTTTAAGAATTTCTTTTGAATATTTTCGCCTTTAGCTCCCAAATATAGCGCGGGATTCGGATGATCTAAGAGAACGAATCGCGTCGTTTGAGGATCCGGCAGATTGTCCATCAATCTTTTTAGAACGCTTAGATACGTATAACATCTCATTCCCATATCGAGAACGTCGAAAACGATCGCATCCGCGCCTTTTAATATGGCGGGAATCTCCGAATTTTTCACTTTATATATGTGATAAATAGGCAGTTGAAAGGTTTCGTCCATTGTTACGGGAGATTTACTAAAATCTTCCTCCAACCCCAAAAAACCGTGCTCGAGGCCGATCAAATGTTTGATCTTAACTTTCTTTTCCTTAAATTCCCGAAGAATTCTCTCGGGATATCTGCCGATTCCGGAAGGATTAGTGACTAAGATTACCGTTTTACCGGAAAGAGAAGGAAGAACCTCTTCGTAAAAAGCGACTTCGGCTGGAATAATTTTCGAATTTGAAATATGGCGACGGGGAGAAGCCTCAGTGCAGGAGTCGTGAGAAATTGTCAGAAAAAAAATGACGGATATTAGGATTTTTTTGTTTCTTTCTTTTAACCGCATGTAAGAACCCTTATTTGTTCAGTAAATAGACAGAATTCAATTCTTCAAGGAGAAAAAGGAAGCGATATGGCCAAGTTGCCCATCCTGCGGATTTCCGCCCTCACCCTCGTCCTCGCCTTTGCGTTCGCCTGTGCCACCGGAAGTGCCTCCGGTCGTAAGAAAAAGGAATACTACGAAAAGAACGGAGACCAAATTACCGTAATTGGAGAAGCTCCCATCTATAACGGAGACAAAGCGAATGCAAAACAACGCGCTCTTAAAGACGCGAAGATCAATGCGGTTCGCAAAGTCGTCGGAGAGCAGATCACGAATAAAAGTCAGGCTTCCGACGGAGAAAGTTTAGGATCGAGTCTACTTTCTAAAACCGATGCTTTCGTAAAATCATACGATATCGTTGATGAAGCGGAAGGAAAAATCGACACTCAACCGATCTTAAAATTAACCGTTAGGTGTACTGTCGAAGAAAGTAAAATTTCAACGGCCGTCGATTCTCTGTTAGCCGACGTAGGAAATCCGCGAGTCATCATCGTAATTCCTTCGACGGTAGCAGGACAAGCTGTTCCACCTTTGACGCCGAATAATATTGCCGAAGCTGAGATCGCTAAAAACCTGAAGAAAGCAGGGAACAAAGTAGTCGATGCCGCGACCGCTGCAAAAACTGTAAACAAGTCGCAAGTCGATCCAACTAACGTGGATGCAGGTTCTCCGATTGTCGCTCAGGCTCAAGCCTCAGGCGCCGAAGTCATGATCATCGGAAATGTAGAAACGGAAGACCAGCCCGTCTTAACTAGTATCGGCGGAAAATCCTTGGATCGTCCTCTATACAACACGGCAGCTACGGGGGCTTATAAAGTAATTCTCCTTTGGGGCGACGGTAAAATCGTCGATTCCGGAACTGGAGACGGCCGGGCAGCGGATATTACTCAAAAAGTTTCCCGCGAGAAAGCGATCGCTCAGTGGGCGGAAAGTGTCGCTAAAAAAGTAAATAAGCAGCTGAAAGAAGAATGGTTCAACCTGACCGAAAATAATACGATCATCTTGAAATTCACCGGATTGAATGCGGATGAATCTACTAAGTTCAAGGATGACCTGACTGAATTTACCGCAGCAAAGGATATCAACGTTCGGACTTCCGATTCAAATGGATCGGAATGGGAAGTTACCTACCCCGGTAAGGACGCCCTATTTGTGGATGAGTTAGTTTATAAGAAAGATCGTGGATTTACCTTTCTTGCCACAAAAAACCTAACGGTAAAATCTGCAACTCGTGGAGTTGTAACATTAGAGTTCAAAGCTAATAAATAAGATTTCGGCAGAAACCGCTTTCTTAAATTTAAAAAAGGCACGTAATTTTACGTGCCTTTTTTATTTCACCGAGCATCGTCCGGCGTTCCCTAAAACGCTTCATTTTATAAATTTGTAAACCTTTGAGATATTTCTCGAAACGAAATACAATATTCAAGAATATAAGAATAATAAAGCATCAAAAAATCCGGCATATCGGATCGATTCCATCTAATCAATTCTCCAAAATCGAATAACGACGCGATTTCTCGGATGCCGATAAAAAAGTTCGTTAGCCTCTAAAGATTCTCGTTATTCTGACGAAAAAAAAACCACCGGAAGAGAAAATCTTCCGGTGGCATTTCCGGTTCCGAGGAAAACTACATTTGAAGAAGTTTCAGGACCGAATTCGGTTTCATGTTGGCTTGCGCTAGCATCGCCGTACCACTCTGCACGAGTATTTGTTTTGTAGTTAGCGCAACCATTTCCTCCGCCATATCGGCGTCCCGAATTCTAGACTCGGAAGCTTGCATATTTTCATAGGCCGCCATGAGTCCCTTTGCGGAATATTCAAGCCTATTAAAATAAGCTCCCATATCCGCCCTTTGTTTCATGATCTTCCCGAGCGCTGCGTCGGCAAAGC
The DNA here is from genome assembly GCF_000306235.2 of Leptospira fainei serovar Hurstbridge str. BUT 6. Lineage (NCBI taxonomy): Bacteria > Pseudomonadati > Spirochaetota > Leptospiria > Leptospirales > Leptospiraceae > Leptospira > Leptospira fainei. The sequence goes on along the minus strand of NZ_AKWZ02000003.1, from coordinate 285,752 downwards.
CGATCACATCATTGGACTTCGTAGGAGTAGAAACGGAAACAGGTTTCCCGTCCGCTCCCAGAAGCTTCAAAGCTCGAGAGGTCATTGTCCCAATGTAAAACCTCTCCCGTTGGTTCTGGTTCGGTCCCATATGAAACCACATAGAGGCTACTTTCGAACCTCTTGCGAACTGACCCTCGAAGAGTTTGAATCGATTGAATTCTGCTTGAGAAGCAATGCGATCCACTTCATCTACCAGGGCAGAAACTTCCACCTGGACCAACTGTCTGTCCTCGGGGCTATAGATTCCATTCGCGGTTTGGATGGCCAAAACCCGGATTCTTTGAATGATGTCCGAAGTCTGCTGAAGAAATCCTTCTGCAGTCTGTATGAAACTCATTCCATCTTCCGTATTTCTCTCCGCCTGCCTAAGACCGTTTACCTGGGTCCTAAGTTTTTCAGAGACAGCCAAACCGGAGGCATCGTCACCCGCCGAGTTGATCCTCATACCGGATGAAAGCGCCTTCATGGTTTTATCCACAGCTTGCTCGTTGAACTTGAGAGAGCGGTGAGCATTCACCGCACTCAGGTTGTGATTGATAATCATCCTACACTCCTTGTAGAGATTGCCGGAAGATCTCCCTATCTTCCGTCGGACAATGGTCTGTCCGGTGCTCCGGGATGGACCCGGTCGGACCACCCGACAGGCCATTTTCTCCCGAGGAGTTTGATTGATTATCTCTCGCTATAACGAGCTTAGGTTCCGAAAAACCCACGGCCCCTTTTCATAGGAATTTCTTCCTAGGAAGAGGAACCGGAGAAGGATTGGTGGAGTACAAAGATGAAGTCGGACCAACCCTATTCCTGTTTCTCTTCCCGCATCAAAGACGACGATAGCCGCTATTCGCGGCTTCCTAGTCGAGATGGAGAAAGATTCCCGGCGCGGGAGTATTCCTACTCCCGCTTCCGGAAAGTCCTAATTACCTAAGTAATTGAAGGACGGACTGGGGTCTGACGTTGGCTTGAGCTAACATTGCAGTACCTGATTGAACCAAGATTTGGTTTTTGGTGAATGCAACGGTTTCTTCCGCCATGTCTGTGTCTCTGATTCGCGACTCTGAAGCCTGGATGTTCTCGTAAGCAACCATCAAACCTTTCGAAGCGTGCTCGAGTCGGTTGAAGTATGCTCCAAGATTCGCTCTTTGCTTGTTGATTTTCATCAGAGCGTCATCCAAGAATCCGATAGCGTCGTTAGACTGTTCCGCAGTGGAAAGAGTGAGTAACGTACCATCGGCTTTGATCAGATTCAGGGCCTTCGCAGTCATCGTAGCGATATAGACTCTTTCCCTTTGGTGCTGGTTCGGACCGATGTGGAACCACATCGAAGCGCTTCTGGATCCGCGGGCAAAATCCCCTTGGAGTAGCGCCATTTTGTTGAACTCTGCTTGGGAAGCGATCCGATCGATTTCATCGATGAGCTGAGAAACTTCTACTTGGATCATTTGGCGATCTTCAGCGCCATAGATACCGTTGGAAGATTGAATGGCAAGAACCCGAACTCGTTGAATGATATCATTGGTTTCCTGCAGATATCCTTCAGTGGTTTGGATCAAGGACATTCCATCCTCGGTATTTCTCTCCGCTTGGCGAAGCCCTTTGACCTGAGTTCTCATTTTCTCCGAAACGGCTAGTCCGGATGCGTCGTCGCCGGCACGGTTAATCCGCATACCGGAAGACAATGCTTCCATATTTTTTGCCACTTCGTTGTTCTGAAATTTCAGGACGCGGTGGGAGTTAATCGCGGCTAAGTTGTGGTTAATGATCATGAGTTTCCTCCTTGAAACTGATCATGAGCCCGGCGTCCGTGCCGGGATCCTGTGCATTGGTTTGGTTTTGGTCTTTATGGTTCTATATCTTTTAATGAAGGAAGGTGATCTTGAAATTGCTTAAAAGAACAGGGTTTCCTTCAGATATATCTTCGGTGGGAAGTAGTTGCCGGATTAATTTGTATGATTTTGGCAATTTTTCTGATTTATTTGCCGATTTATAGCTGTTATTGCTATTTTTTGACGATTTTTGGAAGAGTGAATTTCTACTTTTTTCTAGAAAATTCCGCTTTTTGGGGCATATCTTATCATTCGATCCATTTGCGGATTTCCCTAAGCTTTTTTTTGATTTGTTTTTAAAATTCTCCGATTCCTATGTTCCCCGCAGATACACCGCTCCGGAAAAAGATAACTTTGCGAAATTCTTACGATATTCTCCCCCTATTTCAGAAAACAATTGATTCACCTGCAAAGATCCAAGAAATACCGGAACCCTTAAATCTGCCTTCCAACGATATTCGAAAAACGGCAGAAGTATCCCCGGTGTTCTATTGCCTATTTGCGAAATAAATTCCGACTTATCTTCGCTAAGAAACGCTATTTCCTCATCAGGATAACTAAAAGAAACTTACCGGTCCTTTTTGATTTCGTGACTTGCATGTTTCGGGCTAACAATGATTTTTTCGAACTGCATTTCGCCTAAATCCTATGAATATCGAAGTTTCCGCCTTCAAAAGGACCGATGTTCAATATTATTTTCTATAGATTAGAAAACAGAAGGCTTCAATTCGAATATCCATGCGGAGCGTTTCTCAAAAAGGAATCCGAAAGAAAATCAGGTGGAATTTTCAAATGCAGACTTGTAATAGCCGAAAAATTCAAACGAACTCACGACACTTTTACTCGGATCGTTCAGGAATTTTTTTGCAAACCGTAGGAAATCGGTTTGCTCTTCCCTCTTCCGCTTCCATAGTTTGAGATTGCAGTAGAGAAAGGAAACTTTTCGTCTAACCAAAACCATGAGCCAACCTAAAACTAAAAAAGATACCCAGGACCTCCACGAACTCTACCACCAAATGCTATTAATCCGCCGCTTCGAAGAAGCTGCCGCTAAAGCCTATAGCATGGGCAAGATTGGCGGCTTTTGCCATCTATATATAGGGCAAGAAGCGGTAGGAGTCGGGGCGATAGCAGCTCTAGAACAAAAAGATTATATTGTTTCAACGTATAGAGATCACGGCCATGCGCTCTCCAGAGGTTTAGATCCGAAATTATTAATGGCGGAACTATTCGGAAAAAGAACCGGGATTTCCAAAGGTAACGGCGGATCTATGCACTTCTTCGATAAGTCAAAAAACTTTATGGGGGGTCACGGTATTGTAGGCGGGCACATTTCACTTGCGGCCGGAATCGCATACGCTTCCAAATACCGCCAAGACGGTGCGGTTACGATATGTTTTTTCGGAGAAGGAGCCGCCAATATCGGGTCCTTCCATGAGGGGATGAACTTGGCTGCAATCTGGAAACTTCCGCTAGTCATGATCTGTGAAAACAATCATTATGCGATGGGAACTCCCGAATACCGAGCCTTATCCGTTAAGGATGTTTCCGTCAGGGCTGCCGCGTACGATATCGCCCGAGATCATATCGAAGGAGACGAGGTCCGAAAGGTTCGAGATCACGTTCGAGTCGCCATCGACCGAGCAAGACGTGGAGAAGGACCGACTCTCATGGAGATTTCGACGTACCGTTTTCGCGGGCATTCCATGTCCGATCCGGCTAAATATCGAACGAAAGAAGAGCTGGAGAAATACAAGCAAGGCGATCCTTTGATTAAAGCCGAGAAAGAATTACTCCAATGCGGTTGGTCTCAAGAAGAATTGGATAAACTCAGCGAATCCATTAATCAAACGGTCGAAGAAGCCGTTCTTTTTGGTGAAAAAAGCGAGGAACCTCCGCTGGGTTGGCTCTACAAGCACGTTTACGCGGAGAACGTTTAATGACTATTCTGACTTATAGAGAAGCCCTAAATCGAGCGATGACCGAGGAAATGGAAAAGGATCCGAACATTTTCCTAATGGGTGAAGAAGTCGGCCATTACGAAGGCGCGTATAAAGTTTCGCAAGGTATGCTCGCCAAGTTCGGCGAAAGAAGAGTCATCGATACTCCTATTTCCGAGAATGGATTCGCCGGAGTCGGCATCGGAGCCGCAATGGTTGGCCTAAGGCCGATTATAGAATTCATGACTTGGAACTTTTCGTTAGTCGCAATCGATCAAATTATCAACTCGGCAGCGAAAATGAATTATATGAGTGCCGGCCAATTTCCGATTCCGATAGTTTTTCGGGGAGCAGGAGGCGCCGGGGGAAGGCTGGCAGCACAACACTCGCAATCGTTCGAAAGCTGGTATGCACACATTCCAGGGCTGAAAGTGGTTGCTCCATACACGCCCGCCGATGCTTACGGCTTGCTCAAAACCTCCATTCTGGATAATAATCCGATTATTTTTATCGAAAGCGAAGTCTTATACGGCAGCAAAGGGGAAGTCCCTGACGGAGAATTCTCGATTCCATTAGGAAAAGCTGATATTAAGCGAGAAGGCACTCAAGTAACCGTTATCGGCTGGTCCAGAGCCATGATGTATATCCTCCCAGCCGCGGAAAAATTAGCGAAAGAAGGGATTTCGGTGGAGGTCCTGGACCTTCGCAGTATTCGTCCTTTAGACGAGGAAGCGATACTTAAATCAGTACGCAAAACGAACAAGGCGCTCGTCGTAGAGGAAGGCTGGAACGTCGCCGGATTCGGAGCGCAAATCGCGTATCTTATTCAGAAAGAAGCCTTCGATTATCTGGATGCACCGGTAGAAAGAATTACCCAAGAGGATGTCCCGATGCCCTACGCGGCAAATTTAGAGAAAGCGTCGCTCCCTAGCGAAGAAAAAATAATCTCCAAGATCAGAGATATGATTAAATGATTTTTAATATTATAATATTAGAATATACGGATATTTTAATAAGGACCGAATTATGGCAAAAATAGCGGAGATGACTCAACTCAGCCCCACCATGACGGAAGGGGTCCTTGTAAAATGGCTCAAAAAGAAAGGGGACGCTGTCGTGCCGGGCGAGGCAATTGCCGAGGTCGAGACTGATAAAGCGGTCATGGAAATGGAGGCTTTCGATGCCGGAGTTCTCCTGGAAATTATCGCAAACGAAGGAGCAAGATTACCGGTCGGTTCGCCGGTGGCGATTATCGGCAAGGCGGGAGAAGAGATCGGCTCACTTTTGGCGGTGGCAAAGTCCAGGACACCGGCCGGGGGTTCTCCGGCGCCGTCGGCCATAGAGTCGGCGCCGGCATCAGCACTACCGCCTCCCCCCCAAGCCCAACTGCCCCTAGAGAAAATCGAACCTGAAATCGAAGTTTCTAAACCGGTCCAACCGTCTCGCGGCTTGACGGTTGCGGCCCAAGAAGGACGAATTAAAGCCTCCCCTCTAGCTAGACAAATTGCAAAGGAAGCCGGCTTGGATCTAAGCAGAATAAATGGAACCGGCCCCGGGGGGAGAATCATAAAAAGAGACGTTGAAGCAAACCAAGTAGTTCAATCCGTAGGGTCATCTTTTGCAGGACCGATCCCTGCCGAAGAGAAACAGCCTATATCGGGAATGCGTAAAACGATCGCAACACGCTTGGTTCATTCCAAAACGCATCAGCCGCATTTCTATTTGGACATTGAATTGAATGCAGAACCTTTAGTGAACTTAAGAGAAACCTTGAATGCGGACTTGAAGGCAGGCGGCGAGGACATCAAACTGAGCTTAAACGACTTTATCATCAAAGCCACCGCTTTAGCTCTATTAAAAGTTCCGGAAGTGAACTCTTCTTGGCGAGAAGATCATATACTCCGTCACGGTAGGGTCGATATCGGTGTTGCAGTATCGATCGAAGGCGGCCTGATTACTCCGTATGTCAGGAATGCAGATCGCTGCTCCGTCCTCGAAATAGGCAGAAAAGTAAAAGAACTTGCCTCCCGCGCGAGAGAAAGAAAACTAAAACCCGAAGAGTATTCGGACGGAACTTTTACCGTTTCAAACTTAGGGATGTTCGGGATTAACCGTTTTGCGGCGGTAATCAATGAACCTGAAGCGGCCATTTTAGCGGTCGGGAATACGGTCGCAAAACCTGTCATCAAATCCGGAGCTATAGTACCGGGATTAACGCTTTCCGTTTGTCTTTCCTGCGATCATCGAGTGGTCGACGGTGCGGTCGGCGCTCACTGGTTGGAAGTTTTTCGTGATTTATTGGAGCATCCGTTACGCCTTCTCGTCTGATCGAATTCGGGCCTTTGGAGAACCAAAATATTGACGGAGAAAGAATCCACTTCCAGATCACAAAAAGTACGCAAAGCAGCGCTGCTATTGCTTTCTCTGGATAAAGAAGCCGCGGCTAAGGCGCTATCGCAACTGGAAGAAAACTTAATCGAAGAGATCGTCCAGGAAATGGCTAAAATTAGAACCGTTTCCAAAACGGAAAAAGAGGAAGCCCTACTCGATTTTCAAGACTCGATAAAAGAATTATCGGGTGAATCCCGAGGCGGTATCGACACAGCTAGAGAGTTGCTATACAAATCCATAGGGAAAGAAAAGTCCGAATCTATTCTCGGAAAGCTGGATAGAAAGGACACCGAAGAAGACTTTTCGTTTTTGAACGATGCGGAACCTCAAACCCTTGCACAGCTTCTAGTTCCCGAGAACCCGCAGACGATCGCGGTCACTTTGGCTTTTTTAAATCCGAAGAAGGCGGCCGATACTTTAAAATTTCTTCCTAAAGAATTGCAATCTAAAGTCGCGTTAAAATTAGCGAACACTACTAAAACCCATCCTGATGCGATCAGACAAATTGCTCGTGTATTGAAGAAAAAATACGAACACAGAGATAAATCGGAATTTAGCGAAGCAGGAGGCACGGAAGCCCTTGCGAGTATCCTGAATCACATGGATAAATCTTTGGAAGAAACTATACTTAAGGATTTAGAAGAACATTCTCCGGAGCTTGCTTCGCAAGTTCGCGAAAAACTTTATACGTTCGAAGATGTTCTTTTACTAAATTCGAAAGAAATGCGTCTCGTGATCAATCGACTTGGAGACGACGAAGTAATTGCAACCGCATTACGCGGTTCCGGTGACGAGATTCGGTCCCACTTTTTCGAAGCGATGTCTAAGAATCGTGCCAATGATATCTTAGAAAATATGGAATTACGCGGAAAAGTAACGTTAAAGGAAATTACCGACGCAAGAAATAGAATTCTAACCCTACTCCGGGACTTAGAAGAGATCGGGGAAATCATACTCAAGAAAGATACTGAAGATTTAATCTAAGTAGGTTACCATGTTAAAGCGAATCGTAAAATTTACAGTCGGGATCCTGGCGGCCATTTTCTTCGTTATTGCCGTTTACGTATCGGCGAATTGGGCGTCAGATAAACCTGTTAGTGAGTTGCAATCGAAGTGGGCTCCGCCCCCCTCAATGTTCATAGAAGTCATGGGAATGCAGGCCCATGTTCGAGACGAGGGTCCTCGTGATGATTCCAATCCGATCGTACTGATCCACGGCACCGCCTCCTCCCTTCATACCTGGGACGGATGGGTCCGAGAACTCAAATCGTCGCGTCGAGTCATCCGATTCGATCTACCCGGCTTCGGATTAACGGGACCGTCACCGGACAATCGATATTCTCTGGACCTATATTCTAAATTTGTAATTTCTATTCTGGATAAGCTGGAAGTAAAAAGATCCGTCATTGCCGGCAATTCCTTAGGCGGAAGTATAGCTTGGTATACTGCCCTACTTCATCCGACCCGTTTTGAAAAATTGATTTTAGTGGATTCCTCCGGATACAACTATCAATCAACGTCCGTACCTATAGCCTTCCGCATCGCAAAAATACCTATCTTACGAAATATTGCCAATAATGTGCTGCCGCGCAGTCTCATTGCGTCCAGCATAAAGAATACGTACGGAGATCCTGCGAAAGTTACGGAAGAACAAATCGATCGCTATTACGATCTCGCGTTGCGCGAAGGGAATCGGAAAGCACTGACCGAACGTTTTAAGCAGATGCCGATGGGAGAAATGGAACATCGAATTCACGAGTTGCATATCCCTACCTTGATTTTATGGGGAAAAGCGGATCGATTGATTCCTTCTTCTAACGCCGAACGCTTTCATAAGGACATCGCCGAAAGTAAATTGGTTATTTTTAACGAATTGGGTCATATTCCTCAGGAAGAAGATCCTCTGAATACTGTGAAAGCGGTTGAGGAATTTATCCGATGAATCGAACCACAGTTTAATTTGACTCCAAAGAAACCGGCAAATTTGCAAAGGTCATTTTGAATCGAATTTCTTAATTAGCGGGATTCCGGAGCTGACGGGACTCGCCGTTACGCAATCTGCATTCCTAGCAGATTAAGCTCCACGGCGTCTTTTATCGCGTGCTCGCCGTCCATGCCTCGCGACGTATTTGCTACGCTTCCTATGGGTCGCTGCAAATGCTCTCGCTCAAAAGCTTCGAGTCCGATTTTTTTGATTGATGGGAGATTCCGGAGCTGACGGGACTCGAACCCGCGACATCCTGCGTGACAGGCAGGCACTCTAACCAGCTGAGCTACAGCTCCTTGTTACGAAGAACATACTTTCCCGAGTCTCGCTCCGGTCAACCGGTTTATAGGAAAAAGGGATGAATTTTTAAGTCCCTTCCTCATTCTTCTCCAAAGGGTGGAAATTGCCCACTCGGTGCGGCAAAAAGAAAATGCTACAAGAAAAAAAACCAAAGGATTTGCTCGAAGATAGAATCTTCACTGTCTCGAATTTCTTATCCGTCAGCAGAGTGTTCCTACTTCCGTTTTTCATCCATTTCACTCGTAAACACATGGAAGCTCCGAGACACGGAGAATATTTGTTACTTGCGATAGCGACTTGCGTCCTTGCAGTACTAACGGATTATTTAGACGGATTTTTAGCTAGGCTACTAGGACAAGAATCCATTTTAGGAAGATATTTGGATCCGGTATGCGATAAGATCGTTACAGTCGGAGGACTCTCCGTTATCGTACACTACTATCAATTTCCTCTTTGGATCCTCTGCGTATATTTATTTCGCGAGGTTCTCGGGGTTTGGCTGGGCGGATTTTTATATCTAAAAAGAGGAATCCAAGGTAGACCCAACTGGTGGGGAAAATTCGGCGTAGGCTTGGTGGCCATTACTGTTCTTTGGTATATGACACTTCCATTATTAGGCGACGACTATTCGCAGGATCATTTCTTCCATCATCCGGAATATTCCGGATATATACTTGTAACGATTTTAATTATCGGTGTCGTGGCTTATGCTCGCAGATACTGGGATATCGTTTTCCATCCGGAAAGAGTCGTACTTGATCCTGAAGATAAGAAGCAAAAGAAGAAATACCAGCTGGTATGAAATTCCTTGACACTGCGAGGTTCTCTCACATTCTGTCAATCGCAGCCCGCTCGGGTGGTGGAATTGGTAGACACGCAAGCTTGAGGTGCTTGTGCCGATTAGGTGTAGGGGTTCGAGTCCCCTCTCGAGCAAACACACCCATCGGGAACTCCGGACCAATTAAACTAAAACCTCAAATTGGGCCCGTTCAACGGTAAGACTCAATGTCATCCAGCCCACTCTCCGTACAAGAATTTCTGAATAAGACCAAATTGATTTCCTACGGCATATTCGGATCGCTTTTCATATTTTTGATCTCGTTCTTCTCCGCCCCGCTTCTACTCGTTTCGAAAGCCGATCCCAAAAAATCGGATGCGATCGTAGTGGAAGCGATCGAAACTGGTAGGAAGGATAAATTCAAACAGGCAGCAGCCCTCTGGAAGAAGGGACTCTCTCCGGTCGTTCTCGTTTTATATTCGCCCGCCGGAAACGATTCGGATCTCGGAATCAATTCGGATTTAGCGCCGAATCTCCAGACCTTTCTGACTTCGCAAGGAGTAGAAGAGAATAAAATATTAGTTTATACCGTTCCAGCCGGTCCTCAAGAATTTCCAAAAACGTTGTTGAAGATCGCGCTGGATCGGCAGTGGAAAAATTTTCTTTTAGTTGGACGGGAATACGATTCAGCGACATTATTACGACTCTATCGTTCCGTCTTAGAACCTGCAGGAATCTACTTTGCGGTTTCAAAGGTTCCGGAAGGATTCTCCGCAACTGATTGGTTTTTAAAACCGAAAAGCCTCGAAAGCATCTTAGGTCGTTTAGCAAAGTATTATTATCTCATATTATTAGGAATCTAAAAATGTCCCAGCAAGAAGTTAAGGAAACCAACGAACTCATACAGCAGAGGATTCAAAAAGTAAACGATCTAAAAGCGAAAGGAATAGATCCTTATCCTGTCCGCTATTTTCCGGATTCTCTATCCTCTCAATTAATCGAAGATTTTTCTAAAAAACCGACAGGACCGGAAATCAAGTTCAGACTTGGCGGTCGATTGCACTCGAAACGCGTGATGGGAAAAGCAAGTTTCGCTCATTTAAAAGATAAGAGCGGCGTGATACAACTCTACGCTACAAGAGATGATTTAGGTGAAGAGAACTACTCCCTTTTTAAAAGTTTGGATCTAGGCGATTTGATCGGAGTGGAAGGTTATTTGTTTCAGACACAAAAGGGAGAAACCACCTTACACCTTACTACGGTAACGCTTTTAGCTAAGTGCATTCGCCCTTTGCCCGTGGTGAAGGAAAAGGATGGCGTAGTATATGACGCTTTTTCCGACGTAGAACAACGATACAGAATGCGTTATGTGGACTTGATCGTGAACGATCACGTTAGAGACACTTTCGTAGTTCGAAGCAAAATCGTCTCGGAAATTCGCGCATTTTTGACCGGAGAAGGATTTCTGGAAGTCGAAACGCCGATGATGCAACCCATCGCAGGAGGAGCGGCAGCCCGCCCCTTTTCCACCCATCATAACGCTTTGGACATGCAGTTGTTTTTACGAATCGCTCCGGAACTTTATTTAAAGCGCCTAATCGTCGGAGGACTGGATCGGGTTTTTGAATTAAATCGAAATTTTAGAAACGAAGGCATTTCCACGAAGCATAATCCGGAATTCACCATGATGGAAGCCTATATGGCGTTCGGAGATATGGGGAAAATGTTGGATCTAACCGAAAGACTGATCACACATCTAACGCAAAAGATCTGCGGAACCTTAAAAATCCCCTATGGTAAAGATCAGGTGGATTTATCTCCTCCATGGCGGAGAGTTAAGTACGTAGACATCATTAAGGAATATTCGGGTATTGATTTTTCGCAAATTAAGACATTAGAGGAAGCTAAAGAAAAAGCCTCAGCGATTAAGGTCGATGCTTCGAAATGTCATTCTATCTGGAAGGTCGCCGACGAAGTCTTTTCCGAAAAAGCGGAACCTAATTTAATCCAACCTGTGTTCGTGACCGATTACCCGAAAGAACTTTCACCCTTGGCAAAATCCCATCCCGATAATCCCGATTACGTCGAACGATTCGAGCCGTACATTGTTGGACGCGAGATAGGCAACGCTTTCTCGGAATTGAACGACCCGTTCGATCAAAAGGAACGATTCGAAGAACAGGTAAAACAGCGCGAGGCGGGCGATGATGAAGCATTTATGATGGACGAAGATTATATTCGAGCGCTCGAATACGGTATGCCACCTACCGGGGGCTTAGGAATCGGAATCGATCGTCTCGTAATGCTGCTTACGAATTCGCACTCAATACGAGATACGATTCTATTTCCCTTGATGCGCCCGGAATAAGTTCGTCAAATCGCTCAGTAATTTGTGATCGTGAGCTTGGCTTGGGCATCCAGCTTGGCTCTAGTTTCTTTCAGAAAGTTCTTAAAGGCTTCCGCATCGCCTGCGCTGAGACTCCTCGTCGTCGTATTTTCCCTAGAGGAAAAACTGAATTCGATTTCTTTCGCAGATTGAATTTTGTCCGCGACTTCGATCGGAAGCAAGGAAACCAGGCGGAGAGTCTCTCCGTATTCGGTGGAAACCTTTCGCAAATTATGCCACGTTTGATCCAGTTTTATGGATACTCCAAGTGGAAAACTTTCTTCGAAGGAACTTACGTAATATTCCAAAAATAGCGGTTTTTCACCGGTTCGATTATTCAAAATTCCTTTAAAATTAAGCGAGCCTGAACGTCCGCTCGAGCAAAACCAGGACGAAATGCAAATCGGTCCGGAACGAAGTACTGTCTGTTCGATGACAGGTTCGGCGACGATGGCAGGACGGGAAGAACAACCTCCACCCCCGATCAATGCCGCAATCATAGGCAAGAATAACAAAGAGAGGTTCGGAAAAATTTTTTTCTGCAAAGCGGGACCTCCGACGATTTCGGCTCCATGCTCTTCGACAGTCTTCACAAGTGAAGTAAAAAATCCGATTTCCAGGGAATCGAGGAGACCTTTCCATGGTTCTATAACTATGATTTCCTATCCGAAAGAAAAGATCAATGTCCTCCTCTTGGAAAACGTGCACAAGGACGCCTTCGACATCTTTCAAAAAGATGGTTTTAATGTCCGCTTATTGCCGCAGGCATTAAGCGAGGATGAACTCTTAAAGGAAATCGAGAACATTCATGTTCTCGGAATACGGAGTAAGACGAACGTTACAACGCCGGTATTGGCAAAAGCCAAGCGTTTGATGACGATCGGTTGTTTTTGTATCGGAACGAATCAAGTAAACCTAGCAGAGGCGGAACGAAGAGGAATCCCGGTATTTAACGCCCCCTATTCGAATACCAGGTCCGTTGCGGAACTCGTCATTGCGGAAATCGTAATGTTAGCGAGAAGAGTCCCCGATCATATCCGCAATACGCACGCGGGTATCTGGAATAAAATCTCTAAAAATTGCTTCGAAGTCAGAGGCAAAACGTTAGGAATCGTAGGATACGGCCATATCGGTAGTCAAGTTTCCGTCCTCGCCGAAGCTATGGGATTGAAAGTGGTTTATTACGATGTTCAAACCGTTTTACCGTTGGGAAATGCGACACCGATTCAATCCTACGAAGAGCTATTGCAAATTTCGGATTTCGTAACTTTCCATGTTCCCGAAACCCCGGAGACTATGAATTTGTACGGGAAAAAGCAAATTGCAGCTACGAAAAAAGGGGCTTACGTTATAAATCTTTCTAGAGGAAAAGTGGTCGATCTTGAGGCTCTTGCAGAATCGATCAAGGCGGGACAGATCGCGGGCGCAGGGGTGGACGTATTTCCGGAGGAACCCGAATCCAATAACGATCCGTTCATTACTCCGATGCAAAATCTTCAAAACGTAATATTAACTCCGCATATCGGGGGTTCTACGGAAGAGGCTCAGAAAAATATCGGATCCGAAGTCGCAAGCAAATTGTTGAAATTTATGAACAATGGCTCGACTTCGTTTGCGGTGAATTTCCCGCAATTGGAATTGACTCCAATCCCACCGGGAATGTATAGAATTTTGAATGTTCATAAGAACCAGCCCGGCTTCTTGAAGGATATTAATGCGTTGGTTTCGGAAGTAGGGGCGAATATCAGTTCTCAACACTTGGGCACAAGCGCTGAAATCGGTTACTTATCTATGGTAATCAATATGAGCGTCGGCGACGAGCTAAAGGAAAAGATAGAGAAGCATCCGGGATCACTTCGGACTAGGATTTTGTATTAATTGAAGGCGCCTTTTCATGACTTCAGCTTTAAATCTCGTTCGGATCGACTTTGGTTGCCCCCGTATTCGAACGGAGATTCCATCTGCATCTCCGTAAAAACATTCGATAGACTTACGAAGATTCGTTTAACTTTAGATAAATCTGTATTGAAAAATCCATTTAGCTGCTAAACTAAACAACGTGTTTGAACTTTTCCTAACCACTCAGCATCGCTTTTGGGGCAAAGCTTCCGATTTCCGATCGTTTCTGCCGCTTTCTTAAAAGCCACCGGCTCTTCTTACCTTAAAAACCGTCTTTATCCGGCGATTCTTTGTAGTTTTCCATCCATTCATATCTGCCTCGGCACTTCGGCACATAACTTGCATAATAGGTTATGACGGAGGCAGCCAATTCCGGGCTTACGGATCTTTCTTTTTCTTAGCTTTCGCTTTGAATCGTAAAGCGTTCTTAATCCTTATGTAAGCTACTTCCGCTACGATTACAGACAACAACGGGAGGACCGCCATGAAATACAGTAGAATCCCTTCCACCCTAAACGTCCGTTTTCAAGAGATTGAAGACGTTAAAATCAGGATTGCCGAGAATGTGTTGGTAGGACTCGTTCACCGGTCCGAAGCTCCGGTCGAACCTGGAACCAACTTGTCCATACGAATTGGGATGGTAAGCTTATCCGGAAACATTGAGCTTCCTATGAAAGTAATCAAGTGCGACAAGATTTCGGACGCCGAATTCGATTTGTATTTGAATTACTCCGAAAAGGACTTCGGAAAAATCGAGGAAATCGAGGAACTAATCAGAGATTTAGCTTAGATCCAAGAGAATGTAAGGACCCTGCAGAATCCCGACTCCCGCATAAAAACGGCGAGAGTCGGGGTAGATTCTTATGCTACGAATAAATCAGCTTTGCTGATCATCGTAAGTGGAACCTTGCTAGCATTTAGTTTATCAGGGAAATAGACGATTTCTTCGCCTACCAATCTGCGATTTCGATCGAGTTCAACTACGGATCCGTCTTTCAAATGAAGGACAATATCAATCCCACGATAGTTTACATATCTCTCGAGTTGATCTCTGAATTTATTTCCCTGTTCCATGGTTGCTCCTCAGCTAAATCGTTGAGGGGTAGCCTATTTAAGTACGATTAAAGTACAAGTTTTTTTATTTCTTCCCGTATAAATTTTTTATGTCCTATACCCTCCGGAGGTACTTAATGAATGGCGAGGACTATTGATTTGTTTAGCTTTACGAATACAGGAAGGATCTTCGATAGATTAAAAAAAGTTAATATTACTTATGCCATCACGCTTTCATAGAAGAGAATCGGATTCCCGCACTTCTATTGCAGGGCCTAGGTTAAAATAAAACCGAATAACGGATTTCTCCGTAAAATGCTTTGCCGGTCGGTGATCCGAAAGAACTCGAACCAATCGTATTTGAATTTAATGCCGCGCGATCGTATCCCGCGTTCCACTGAAGTCCATTTCGCACAGGGGTTCCATCGGAAGACAATACGACATCTTCCTTTTCCCAGGATGCTCCGGTAAAATAAGAATGCACCAATTGGATTAGGTATACTGCCCCAACTATCGCAAGAGCGTTATTATATTGCTTAACGTCATGCTGGTATTGGCTTTTCTTCCCCCCGACATAAAGACTTCCCAAACCGATCGAAGAATTTCCTAAAATCAATGTAGATGTCAGGGACGATTGATCATAATCGGATTTGGCCGACTGTGCATGCTTTGCGGCTACCGTAGCGTATCCTAAACTCGATACCAATAAGCTACTATAGACAATTCCGGTCGTTTTTCTTCCGGCATAGATATGGCCCCAACCGGGCAATAATGCGGACCTCCACACTACGCTCCATCTATTCCTACTAGGCACAACGGGGGGAGGAGTAGGTGGAGTAATAATGATAGGTTCTTCTTTTACGGCTTGCGGCTCTTCCTTTATTTTTTTCTCTTCTTCCTGCCGGATTTGCTTTTCTTCATCTTTAGTTACTTCTTTATAAATTACTTTCAAGATGGATCGTTTCGAGACGCTCACTATTTTACCATCCTGACCACGAACCTGAATCGATTTCTCATTTTGAGTGATAACGTCTCCTTTAATCGTATTCCCGTTTCTTAGAAGAATGGATTGTACGGCGAAAAGATGAGAAGAATAAATCACAGCGAAGGTTAGTAGCGCTAAACGGATAGTATTGAAGACTTTTGAGAACATTCTGGCCTTTGAAACTTTTTGACAAAAGTAAAGTCTCCTCCGGATAAGCAAAGGAGTTTTTCAGGTAAAAACACCCGCTTCACCAAGGTTTTTTCCATGATGGACAACGCTAATTTTATGAATCATACCGCCGTCGAAAGTCGAGGTTTCAAAGATTTGAGACAAAACTCTAGCTTCAGATTATCGGCTCCGATCTAAATCTACATCCTTTCCCTGAGCGAATTCGTTTATTACTCGCTACGGAATGTCGTTTTTAGATCGTTATTTGGAGGTTGTTCCAATTCCACTCCGGATTACAAAAGCAGATTCAATGTGTCAACCGTCACAGCGTTCGATAGAAATCGCTTAAGATTCCGACTAACTCCTCGGGTTTGTCATGATGCATATTATGCCCTGCGTCTTCCAATTCGAAATATTTCAGATTACGAATATGTGAAAAAACCTCTTCCCTATCATCCAAAGGTAGATGTGTTTCCTTTCCGTAAACGACAAGCACAGGACAGGCAATTGTCTCCCAAAGATATCTGGTGAACTGAGGACTGATGAATACGGGCGGGCCGTTTTTATAAGCTGGATCACTTTTCCATATATAACCGTCGTCCACAGGTTTTGTCAAATATGCCGCGATCTTTAACAGGCGTTCCTTTGGCAACCTCGGGTAGACCGGTGATAAGCGAAGCGCTGCCTCCTCGACACTACGAAAGCTTTTCTGCCTCTTTCTTTCTCTACCGGCTAACCCGCTCTCCCAAGTTTCCAACCAAGATCGAAATCTCTTTCGTTCCTTTTCGGGATTCTGAAGAGAGCTAAATCCCTCTAAACAGACCAACGATTCGACACGTTCCGGTAGGATACCGGCGATACGGGATCCCAGGCCGCCTCCCATCGAGTGTCCTAGGATGTGAAATTTTTCGGGTAAATGTTTTGAAATAAAACTTTGGGTATCTACGAGCGGCAGCATAAAATGGTAAAACCCTTCACGGAGCCATTCGGAATCTCCATGACCGCGATAATCGAATCTATACAGATCAAAATTCTCGGAAAGAAAATTCTCTTGGAACAAGAAAGTATCCGAGGAATCCATAAAACCGTGAAGAAGTAAAAGCGCTTTACCTTTGTTATTATCTCGCTTCGTGTACGCGAGTTTGTATCCGCCGGATTCAAAATAATTCCGCTCTAGCTTTCCGATATTTTCGTTCGCCGTTTCCATATTTCCTTCAAAAGTCATAATAAGAAAAACTCAAATGGAAGAAAACCATTCCTCTCCCGTTTCGGTCATTATCGGTAAAGAAAGTCCTCGAATTTGTTCGAGATCCCAATCAATATCCCCGTTGAATTTCGTAAGTAGTATCTCTAAAAATTGAATCGTCTTTAGCGCATGAGAGCGGCCGGCGGATGAAAGCTCCGCGAATTGCAATAATGCGTCGAATTTCTGCTTAGATTTTTCGGCTTGCATTCTTGCGCCTCGTATATTCGGCTTTACGAATATTTTATTTAGAGAAATCGCCAATTGAATCCAGCCGTGCAAAAGTAGTTTCCTGGCTCCGAATTCTTTCTTCCATTGAAACTCGAACACCTCATGCAGCTCAAAGTAATTGCCAGCAAAATACAACCTTCTTCCTTCCATCCATGCAAAGGAAAAACTGGACTCCGGATCGGAGGTATTGCGAATCCTGTCTAAAATCGCCAGGATTTCAGGATCGAATTCCATGGTATCCCCATTCCTCCTCTGAAATTGGAGACCAGACCTGGTTTTTAAGCTCCAGTATGTCTTTCACATATTCTTCTTTTCTCATTCCGACCAGCACGGTTCCCTTTTGCAATAACTGAGACAAATGTAAAACCATCATAGAGGATAGGCTATTTGGACTGTGTCTGTCTGAATGAAATCTTCCCTTTAATTCCTCATACAGAGGTAGGCGAGCCTCGGCTTGATGCAAAACAATCCATTCCTCAAAATACGGGATTGTCTTGTTTAGCAGATTCGTATAACGAATCGCCTCTTCTTTTCCCAGACGATCGGATATAAATTTTAAGGAAGATTGTGCGGCCGGGATCCAGGATCTACCCAAAAGCTGATGTAGCTGCTCTATATTCGGAATCTTTTCCCGATAACCGAACCACTGGGCGCTCAGACTTTTAAACCCTGTTTGACTTTCCGGAAGATCATGGAGCGGAGTTTCATACGTTCTTAACTCTTTGAATAATGATTCCAAAGCGGCAATTCGGGTCTCCTGATCCGGACCCGGTCGATAGGCTAATCGAACCATTCCTTTATCAGAAACGAACGAATTCAATGGTCGATTGATAAGCGGAAGAATGTCGAAGTTCCTACAAATGGCTAATAGATTCTCGCCAGCTGAATTATGATTCCGTAGAAAGCCATCTTCATACCAATTGGCAGGAAACTGGGCGACTGCAAAACCGGAATCTTCACCGCCGACTTCTTTCGCAATTTGTAGTACCTTCGACAACGAAGTATCGGTATAAGAATCTTCCTTATCCGGGAAGGTATTGCTGGAAATTCCGTAATAAAGAATTCTACCGTCCGCCCTCGCCCTTTCCAGAAAGGAAAATGCATCTCGAATTCGCCGATAATATTCTTGCTTTGCCGTCTTCTCCGGAACTCCGTGCTTCCGCTGATCCATCAGAAAATATTCCGGGTTATGCAATAAGAAAATATCGATCGTGTACAGACCCAATCTCTTCCTAGATCTCTCTAATTGGTCTTCCAAAAATTCAGGAGAAATGCAATGAAAACAACCGGGTTGATAGTATGTCGTTTCGGGAAATGGATTCCCTGCAACTTCTCGTTGTTCCGCGATTTCCATATTCCGGCCCTGGATATATCCGGCTTTCGTAACAACACAAACCGATTCGCGTTTTATATTTCCGAACGCGAATTCTTCCGAAAGTACTTCTCCGACTAAACTTTCCGCCTCACCGTCTCCATAGTTAGCCGAGGTATCAATCAAATTTACGCCGGAGCGAAGCGCGAGAACGAGGGCCTTTTTATGCGCTGGATTTTCCAAGCCCACTCGATAGCAACCGAACCCGACTCTGGAAATTCGTATTCCTTTAAATTGGAAATAAAAAGCATCTGTTGCAGAGTCTAAATTCTCACCCGCAGGTTGGATCGAACCTGGAAAAAGCTCTCTACGATATAGGGAAATAAATGGGTCTATTTTTTGCATGGAGGCGTTACCTGATTCAGTTTTCTTTTGGAAATTTCCGCGTTGCACAAAATGGAAGTCCATTATAGCCGCTTTAGGTCCAAATGTCCATTTTTTGTCCTTTCGTTTAAAAATGCTTTCCGTATAGACCATATTTTTTACTCTAAATATTAGGGCGAATCGGAGTACATTTGTTCTTTCGTAATTTTCCCATCCTATAAAAACAAATCGATGACTTCTTCCCATTACTCTCACAGGAGAATTTGAATGGATTTTCAGGCTGGATACCTTAGGTCTTCCATCGGTAGAAAAACTATCGTCGGAATTACCGGACTCGTTTTCTTCGGCTTCGTGTTTTTACACATGCTGGGGAATCTCCAGATTTTCCAGGAACCGGATAAGATTAATAGTTACGCCGCGTTCCTCCAAAGCCTCGGCGGACTCCTCTGGATCGCGCGCGGTACGCTTTTGATTGCCTTCGTATTGCACGTTTTCTACGCAATCAAACTTTCTTTAGAGAACAAACGAGCGCGACCGGTAGCATACGTAAAGGAAAGTACGATCCAGGCGACTCTTTCTTCCAGAATGATGGCCCTCACCGGTTTATTAATTTTTGGAGCGATATTGTATCACCTCGCGCATTTTACTTTCGGAGTCACGGACCCGAAAGATTTCGCTTTAAAAGATCCGCAAGGACGGCACGACGTTTATTCCATGGTAGTTTTAGGATTCCAAAATCCGATCGTTTCCACCGCGTACGTCCTTTGGATGTTCATATTGGCCTCCCACCTTCGCCACGGAGTTTCAAGCGTGTTTCAGACATTCGGTTTGAATACGCCGTTCTGGGCGCCGAAGACCAACGCGTTTGCGATCGGATATGCGCTTCTCATTTTTGTGGGAAATTCTTCCATACCACTGTCGATCCTTTTAGGATACGTTAAGTTACCAGGAGCATAATAGAATGAGCTTAGATTCAAAAATCCCTTCGGGTGCTCTGGAGCATAAATGGGACGACTATAAGTCCCATATCAAATTGGTAAATCCTGCCAATAAACGCAAGTATACGATTCTTGTTATTGGAACCGGCCTGGCAGGTGGTTCTGCTTCGGCAACATTAGCGGAACTCGGTTATAATGTGAAAACGTTCTGCTTTCAAGACAGCCCGCGGCGCGCGCACTCAATCGCGGCTCAGGGTGGAATTAATGCCGCAAAGAATTATCAGAACGACGGTGATTCCGTATACCGACTCTTCTATGATACGATTAAAGGCGGGGACTTTCGCGCTCGCGAAGCGAACGTATATCGCTTGGCTCAAGTTTCTGCGAACATCATCGATCAGTGTGTGGCTCAAGGAGTTCCTTTCGCAAGAGAATACGGCGGTCATTTAGATAACCGCTCTTTCGGCGGAGCTCAAGTTTCCCGCACATTCTATGCAAAAGGTCAGACAGGACAGCAACTCTTATTGGGCGCGTATTCCTCTCTTTCTCGGCAAATTGGATTAGGAAACGTGCAAATGTATCCCAGAACCGAGATGGTCGATTTAGTCGTGGTAAACGGACATGCTAAAGGCGTAATCATTCGTGACCTAGTCACGGGGAAAATCACGGCCCATGCCGGAGATGCCGTTGTTTTAGCATCGGGAGGATACGGAAACGTATTCTATTTATCCACGAATGCAAAAGGTTCGAATGTTACTGCAACTTATCGAGCTCATAAAAAGGGAGCTTTCTTTGCGAATCCATGTTATACGCAAATTCACCCTACTTGCATTCCGGTATCCGGTGATCATCAATCCAAACTGACTCTAATGTCTGAGTCGCTTCGAAACGACGGACGTATTTGGGTTCCGAAAAAGAAGGGAGATACTCGAAGTCCCGCTGACATTCCGGAAAGTGAAAGAGATTATTATCTCGAAAGAAAATATCCGAGTTACGGGAATCTCTGTCCTCGAGATATCGCTTCCCGTTCTGCCAAAGAAGTTTGCGATGCAGGCTTTGGGGTCGGCCCCGGCGGACAAGGAGTCTACCTTGATTTCTCGTCCGCAATTCAGCGTCTAGGAGAACATACGATTGCAGAACGTTACGGAAATCTTTTCCAAATGTACGAGCAAATCACCGGTGAAAATCCTTATAAAGTTCCGATGAGAATCTACCCTGCCGTTCACTATACTATGGGCGGACTTTGGGTAGACTATAATCTTATGAGTAACCTTCCGGGCTTGTTCGTAATCGGTGAAGCTAACTTTTCCGATCACGGAGCCAACCGATTAGGAGCTTCGGCGTTAATGCAAGGTTTAGCGGACGGATATTTCGTGCTTCCTTATACGATAGGTAACTATCTTGCCGAAGTAGGATTCGGTAAAACTCCGTCAGCCGATAATGCCGAGTTTAAGAAAGCCGAAACCGAAAGTACGGACAAAATCAACAAGCTTCTAACCGTCAAAGGGCGTCGCACTGTGGATTCATTCCATAGAGAACTAGGTAAGCTTGTCTGGGATAAGTGCGGAATGGCAAGGGACGATAAGGGCCTGAAGGAAGCGTTGCAAAAAATCCCTCAGATCCGAGAGGAATTCTGGCAAAATGTGAACGTTCCGGGGTCCGGTACGGATTTGAATCAATCTTTGGAGAAAGCCGGACGCGTAGCCGATTTTCTCGAATTTGCCGAACTACTTTGTTTGGACGCGCTCACAAGGGAAGAATCGTGCGGCGGACATTTTAGAACCGAACATCAAATGGACGATGGCGAAGCTAAACGAGACGACAATAAATTCTGCCATGTCACTGCGTGGGAATGGAAAGGCGTTGGAGCCAAACCGGTTGAACACAGGGAACACCTGGAGTTCGAGAACATTAAACTCGCAACGAGGAGCTATAAGTAATGGATCTCAAACTAAAAGTCTGGAGACAGAAGAATTCTCAAGAGAAAGGTAAGATCGTGGATTATTCCGCGAAAGATATCTCGCCTGATATGTCTTTTTTGGAAATGATAGATGTCGTTAACGAGGAATTGATTACGAAAGGCGAAGAACCGATCGCATTCGAACACGATTGCAGAGAGGGAATTTGTGGATCCTGCAATATCATGATCAATGGCGTAGCGCACGGTCCTCTCCCCGGCGTGACTACCTGCCAGCTTCATATGAGGTCGTTTAAAAACGGAGATACGATTTATCTGGAACCTTGGAGGGCAAAAGCTTTTCCAGTGATAAAAGATCTGATCGTGGATCGCAGTGCCTTTGATCGAGTGATTCAATCCGGCGGATTTGTAAGCATCAATACGGGTGGAGCTCCGGATGCGAATGCACTTCCGATCGCTAAAAAGCATGCTGACGTTGCTATGGATGCTGCGACTTGCATCGGATGCGGCGCTTGCGTAGCGTCTTGTAAGAATGCTTCCGCGATGCTTTTCGTTTCGGCCAAGGTGGCTCATTTAGCGCTACTTCCCCAAGGACAGGTCGAGAAGAAAGAACGGGTCAAGAATATGATATCTGCAATGGACAACGAAGGTTTTGGAAATTGCACGAACCAATATGAATGCGAAGCTGCTTGTCCTAAAGACATTAAACGGGATTTTATTCGGGTACTAAATAAAGAATATATACTCTCGTAAAGTTTGCAAATCGGCGGAGCGCTTATCCTCCGCCGATTTTCTTCCGCTAATGAATCAACATTTCATAATCCTATAAAACATCCGGCGTTATCCCGATATTATTTCTGTAGAAAAATTCTGCAGTATGCCGCCCTGGTAAATATACAAAATTCGTCCTTCTAACTTCCCGGCAAGGATCATGCTCTCTAAAACGCTTAACGTCTTAGAAGCGTAAACCGGTTCGAAATAAATTCCTGTTTTCTTCCAAAGTTGTTTCGTTTTTTCATGCCAGCTTTCAGTTTCTCCGAAGGAAAAAGAGGCGAACGGCAATTCCGCTTTCGGTTCGATTAAGAAGTCGTACGGAATTGCAATTTGCTTTAGATCAAGGTTTACCCGACGAGACTCCATCCAAACTTGCATTTTTCTCTTGGACAATCCTAAAGTGATGCCGAAAACCGGGAGGCGATTCCACTTGAGAGCGGAAAGCCAGGTAATTCCGGAACCGACATCGAGTAGAATGCAATCGAATTCCTTAGGGTCGATTTCATCCCACAAAGGAGCCAATCCGTTCAATGAATTTTGGCAGAATAAGTATTCCGGAAGAAGAACCTGGCGATCTTTTGTAGGCACTTCGACACCCTTGTCAATCCGATCGAGCGGAACCACGCTTGTGCTACCCGTATCGCTTAGTTCCAGGACGCGAAGTTCCCATTCGCGTCTTGTAGGATAAATTACAATCTCAGAAAATCGTTCGGCCAAAATAGAAGCCGGACTCCTCAATTCCGGATTTCGAGAATAGCCGATTATTTTCGTAGGAATGCCTAACCAGCGAAAAAAAAGGACGCCCGCTAAAATTGCATTTGAATGAAGATTTCCTTGTAAAACGACACTTTGAAGTTTACCGGAATGAAAATAGGAAGCGAGGGAATTGTAGATTCCGAATAACTTTCGAATCTTAGTCCCTTGCGAAAAGAAAAGTCGATCCTCGCGTTTAACAAAAATCTCGGACTTATCGATCTTATATAAAAATTGGACCGGGCTTGCTTCGTAGAATCGCTTCGGAAGCTCCGGAAACATTAATCACCGGTTTTCAGGACCGCCAAAAAGGCTTCTTGAGGAATTTCAACATTTCCGATTTGCTTCATCCTTTTTTTCCCTTCTTTCTGCTTTTCAAGAAGTTTCTTTTTACGGGTAATATCTCCGCCGTAACATTTAGCGGTAACATTCTTCCTGAGAGCCGAAATGCTTTCCCTCGCTAGAATCTTCCCTCCAACCGCCGCCTGGATGGGAATCATGAATTGGTGCCGCGGAATTAATTCCTTCAATTTTTCGATAATTTCTCTTCCCCGTTGCTCGGCTTTACTTCGATGCACGATCATCGAGAGAGCATCCACCGGTTCCCCGTTTACGAGAATATCCATTTTAACCAATTGTGACGCTCTATACCCGCAAGGCTCGTAGTCGAGCGAGGCATATCCGCGGGTCAAAGATTTAAGCTTATCATAAAATTCGAAAATAAGTTCGGCGAGTGGAAGCTCGTAGGTAAGTTGGACCTTTTCCTGCGTAAGATAAACCGTATCCAATTGAATTCCGCGCTTATCCATTGCAAGCGACATGATATTACCCACATATTCGATCGGAGTAATGATCGATGCCTTCACGAACGGTTCTTCCGTGGTTTCTATGAAAACCGGATCCGGAAATTTAGAAGGATTGTCTATATCGAAAACTTCTCCGTTCTTCGTTTTGATGGTATATTTTACGGAAGGGGCTGTCGTAATGAGGTCTAAGTTGAACTCCCTCTCCAACCTCTCTTGCACAATTTCCATATGCAATAAACCCAGATAACCTACCCTGAAACCGAATCCCAAAGCTGCGGAACTTTCCTTCTCATAAACTAGAGCCGCATCGTTTAGCTTCATTTTTTCGATTGCGTCCACAAGTTCTTCAAATTGCTCGCCTGCAATTGGGAAAAGTCCGGCAAAGACCATCGGCTTCGCATCTTTGTAGCCGGGAACCGGCTCGGCCGTCGGGTTCGATTGTGAAGTCACCGTATCACCGGATCTAGCATCCGATACTTTTTTGATGCCTGCGATAATGTATCCGACTTCTCCCACGGACAGCGAATCCTGGGGCATCAATCCGATTCCTTTGATACCGACTTCGTTGACGGTAAAATCCTTTTGATTACTCATCAAAAGAATTCGATCCCCTTTTTTAACGGTTCCGTCGAACACTCGAATTTTGATAACGACGCCCATATAGGGATCGAAATATGAATCGTAAATTAAAGCTTTTAGAGGCGCTTTTAAATCGCCGGTCGGCGCAGGAATTTGACGAGTAATTTCCTCAAGTACGGCCTTAACATTCAAACCGGTTTTCGCGGAAATTGCGACTGCCTTTTCCGCATCCAGACCGAGGCTATCTTCGATTTGCAGTTTCGTTCTCTCGACGTCGGCTGCCGGCAAATCGACCTTGTTCATGACGGGAATAATTGCAAGATCCTGTTCCATCGCAAGATATAGATTCGCTAAAGTCTGCGCCTCTACCCCTTGACTCGCATCCACGATCAAAAGAACTCCCTCGCACGCTTTTAGAGAGCGAGAAACCTCATAGGTAAAATCCACGTGGCCGGGAGTATCGATCAGATTCATCGTATAAGTATGGCCGTCATCCGCCAAGTAGTTGAACGTAGCATTATTGGCCTTGATGGTGATTCCTCTCTCCCGCTCGATATCCATCGAGTCCAAGATCTGATCTTTTTTTGTCCGATCGTCCGTGACTCGGCCGATTTCTAAAAGTCGGTCCGCTAACGTCGATTTACCATGATCGATATGAGCAATGATGGAGAAGTTTCTGATGTATTTTTGCCGGTCGGACATGCTTAGAAACAAAGTTCGAGGGATTTCCTCCCCTGAAAAGCCTTTTCTGAGCCAACTCCGGAATGAGGAAGGATTTGGAGATAGTAGGCTTACCTGCCTAGCGGCATTCCGTTAAAAACTCCCCTCTGCCTTTCAAACAAACGGAGAGATTCTAGGAGAAGCGGGAAGAGCAAGGCTGCATCCCGCAATTCAAATTAGTAGATGAGTCCGTCCGCAGTAATTCCCTTGCAAGAGGAGATAACAGTCAGCGTCGATCCGATCAGATAACCTTTCACGCCCTTGATGTCCGTTACACATTGATTGACGACCGATTCTTTATAATATTTAGTCGGATCGATACCGGCAATATCGCTAGCGAGAATAGTTAAAATCGAAACGGAAGCGCGCCCATTTAGAATCGCCGAATTCACCAAATCCGTCGTGATTGCCGCATCGGTAATTTTACTTGCAGCCTTATCGCCTTTAATCCTATCATAAGTGAGACCTACCGGATCCAAAACCGCACAATTAGCGAAGGCAATCAGCAGAAAAATCGCCGAAGAAAATACAATTCTTTTCATTTAGAATTCATCCAATTTAGAATTTTCTCACTTATGAAGATTTTATATATTAATTACAAGTATTTTTAGCCCGCAGATTTGAAATCCTCTCGGGCGTGCAAGCTCTAGGAATAAGTATTCCGAGCAATAAGGGTAAGGCTGAGGAAGTTTGGCCGAAATTCCGACTTAGAAAGTTTCCCGATTTTGAAATTCCATTTTGTACCTATTTCTAATAAGAAACTAACTTAAAAAATCCGCTTTTAATATTGGATCGATACACCGTGTTTTTCCAAGATAGAGCGATCGCATACGAATTGAGCTATATCGATCTGTTTATGGTGATCGAATAAGAAAGTGGTCATCTTTCCGACGAATCTTCCTTCGTATTCCTCTTCGACAAATCGCAACCAGGAAGAAATATCAATAATTTCATGACACAAAAATTCGAAGTCAAAGCCGGAATTCCTATCCTTAAATTTCTTTCGACTGTTATAAATGCGTTCTTCGTCCAGCAACAGCACGTTTTCAAGAGTAAAGGGATAATCCTTCAATCCTCCGGCTAAACCGACTTGATAGAATTTTTCAGCCTCTGATTTAGTCCTGAAAGCGGTAGTCCTTGCATCGCAGTAATAGGCGAATGAATGCGGTTCGAAAACCGTTTTTATCCTCGCGTTTCCAATGGAATTCCCCGGATAAGAAACTTGATGATCTATAATTAACTGCTCGGATTCTTTCGAATTTTCCGGAGGCTCCACTACGCAGTATCCTTTTTCCCAAACAAGTGCGAGCGGCTTAGAAACGGAAATCGTTTTACGCGGAGCTATGATTCTAAGGTTTCCCGTTAATCCGTCCAGATAAGGCCGATCACAAAAATCAAACGTTGGCAGGCTTGATTCGGTCGTTTCAATGTCTACATATACGCCGAATGCCAGCATCCAAGCCAGAGGGTGCTCGATAACTTTAACATCGCCCAATTGTATATTATGATTTCCTTTTATACAATCTGCTGCATTTAACGGAAATTTTTTTCCATCCCAAGAAAAGGAAGATCGGTTGCCGGCGGCAGGCGAAATTTTTACCAAACTATTCTTATTTTCAAACGTTGCTTTCCCTTCTATGGTAAAAGCTTTTTCCACCGTATACGAATTGCCTGGTTCAACAATTAAAGTCGAATCCGTAAAATAGTCGGGTAAACCGAGAATCGATCGATTTCGATCTTCGAGTAAACCGCCGATTTCCGCTGCTCCGGTGATTATTTGCGCATCCATTTTCCTCTCCTTCGCTTCAGAAAACGATCAGCGACAATTCTCAGAATCGATTCGAGGAGAAGAATTATTTTTTGCTCCCCGTAATCGACTTTTATACGGAATGGAGAACGTTCCTTTATGTACGCCAAACACCTTCCAAAAGAAGATAAAAGCAGGATAATGCCCCCAAATAAACAAACATGGTCGGGATTGTCCAAAGCAGTTTGGTACGCAAAGGTTTTCCCTCAGTATGGAAATAAGCGAACGCCGTGAACACCCCCAATACCAATTCAGGAAGTAAAACGTACACTGCCGTATGGCCGATCATTGAAACGTTTTGGGAATACCAGACAGGAATCAATCTGGCAAATTCTTCCGAGAACGCAAAAATTACGAATGCCACGCCGCCAGCCACGGTATATTTCGCTATCGGATTCGCGGATGGTTGGCGCTTGGCAAAGCGGACAGCCGCAAACGTAGATAGAAATAACGGAATCGTCCAGAGTCCCGCCATATACACCGGGACCGTTCCTATCTTATAGAATCCGTCTTCGGGGAAAACAAGAACACCTAACACCCTAGAAAGGAACCAGTCGGGAAACACTTGCAAAATACTTAAAGGAAAGACGAATCGAAAGATGTCCAACCATCGATCATGATCCCAAATTTGAGCTGCGACCGGTAAGCCTATCGCGTAGACCACCGCCAAAAAAAATAATCTCCACCCCGTGGAGGCTGGAATGGGGAGCAAAAGCGTAATGATACATAGTACCAAATAACTCGAATGAAAGAAAAGTGCATGTTTCTCCGTAGATTTCATGGAAGCGTTTCTATTGTTTCCGAAGGGTTGGGCAACCCTTTTTCCCAGTTTCCCGCTTGATTTATTTTGCTTAAAGACAACTATCTCTGAAAAAATCCTTCGGGAAAAAATATTACAGGAACTATCATGCTTAAATCTTCCAAAATCTCCGGGATACGAGCCCGAGAAATTATGGACTCTCGCGGAAACCCCACAGTCGAAGTGGATGTAAAACTCGAAGACGGATCTTTCGGCCGAGCAGCCGTTCCGTCCGGGGCCTCGACTGGCGAATATGAAGCAGTGGAATTGAGAGACGGGGATAAATCCCGTTATGCCGGAAAAGGCGTTCTCAAAGCCGTCGAACACGTAAATCTAAAAATTAAAGAATTATTGATTGGTGAAGATGCATTGGATCAAAATCGAGTCGATGCGCTCATGCTTGAAAAAGACGGAACGAAGAATAAAGGTAAATTAGGCGCCAACGCCATTCTAGGAACTTCCCTCGCGGTTGCAAAAGCCTCGGCGGCTCACACTAGACTTCCCTTATACCGATATATTGGCGGCAATTTCGCTAAGGAACTCCCAGTCCCCATGATGAACATTCTGAACGGAGGAGCTCACGCAGACAATAATGTGGATTTTCAGGAATTCATGATTCTTCCGGTCGGAGTTCATAGTTTCAGAGAAGCCCTACGGGTCGGTGCGGAAGTATTCCACACTCTGAAATCCGTCCTAAAGTCGAAAAAACTCAATACCGCCGTCGGAGATGAGGGAGGATTCGCCCCCGATCTAGCGAGCAATGTGGAAGGGTTGGAAGTCATCCTGGAAGCTATAGAAAAAGCTGGATACAAACCCCAAAAAGACGTTCTACTCGGACTGGATGCCGCCTCTTCCGAGTTTTACGATAAATCCAAAAAGAAATATGTTCTCGGTGGAGAAGGAAATAAAGAGTTCACTAGCGCGGAATTGGTGGAATACTACTCAGATCTAGTGTCGAAGTATCCGATCATTACTATTGAGGACGGCTTGGACGAAAACGACTGGGATGGATGGAAAATTCTAAGCCAAAAACTTGGAAAGAAAATCCAACTCGTAGGAGACGATCTCTTCGTGACGAACATAGAGAAATTGTCCAAAGGGATTTCGTCTGGGATCGGAAATTCCATATTGATCAAAGTCAATCAAATCGGATCGCTTTCCGAAACATTGGCATCCATCGATATGGCAAAGAAAGCTAAATATACAAATGTAATCAGTCATAGGTCCGGTGAAACGGAAGACGTGACGATTTCGCATATTGCAGTGGGGACCAACGCAGGCCAAATTAAAACCGGCTCGTTATCTCGAACGGACAGGATTGCCAAATATAACGAACTTCTTCGAATCGAAGAGGAACTAGGAAACTCGGCAATCTATAAAGGAAAGGAGACCTTTTATAACTTATAGATAAGATGGGTTCAAAACTGGCGAACAGGCTATTCTTCCTCCTGGTGTTTCTCTCCGGACTTTTTTATTTTACAGTCTTGGGAGAATCCGGCCTGGTCGTGAGGTCCACCTTAGAAACCAGCCTTTCCAATCTAAAACTGGATGTGGAAAGGTTGGAATATGAAAATCGCCAGTTGGAGGAACGTCAAAAACTCTTACGAGATGACAAGGTAGCGTTAGAACGTGAAGCGAGAAAATACTATCTTTTGTCGGAAAATGCACATATAATTAAATTTAAAGAGCCCGAACCCAGGACGGAAAACCGACCGGTGCTCGCCTCCCGGCTGATTGCACTGCGTGCGGGTAAAGATCTACCCGTTCCCCCCATTCAACTGATTCGCTTTTTTTACGTCTCGTTTGTTGCGTTCGTATTTATTGGTGTTTTCAGGAAATTGAGGAGGAAGAAACTGGAACAACGAAGTGCTTAAGGGAGCCAGAATGTCCGAAAACGAGAAAATCGCCGAAGTCTTCGAAGAACTTACCGGTAGTAAAATTTCCAAGAAGCTAATTGACCATAGGAAGATATTCTTGTGGGGAGCTGTCACTGACGAGTCCGCCAAAGATATCGTAGGAAAACTACTTTTTCTAGAGATGGCTGATCCGGGCAAAGAGATCACGTTTTATATAAATAGCCCCGGAGGAGTGGTCACCTCCGGACTCACCATCTACGATACGATGAAAATGATAACTTCTCCGGTTAGCACTGTCTGTATGGGATTGGCGGCTTCGATGGGATCTGTACTTCTCGCAGCAGGAGTAAAAGGAAAGCGTTCCATTTGGCCAAACGGAAAAGTGATGATCCACCAACCGTCTATCGGAGGGCAAATTGTCGCACCCGCGAGCGATCTAAAAATTCAAGCTGAAGAAATTCTAAAAACGCGAGCTCGACTAAACCAAATCCTCGCAGAAGCTTGCGGGCATCCCGTTTCAAAACTGGAAGAAGATACGGACCGCGACTATTATATGGACGCGGATGAGGCAATCCAGTACGGAATCGTAGATTCGCTCGCTACGAAAATTGAATTTCCAAAATTGAATTCTTAAAGGATTTAGTATTTTGTCGGACGCCCCACGAATCGAAGACGTCCTCAAGGACTACTTATCCAACCAGCAGGGGGGAAGTCGGGATGCGGATGAGAAACTCTGCACCCTTCTTCTGGAGTTTTCCGAATTATTATTCGGAGAAAACGAAGATCAAAAAGAAGATCGAATCACTTTAAAAAACCTAGGATCATTCGAGTTGGATGAGTTCCTGCATTTTTTCCTGACTGATATGCATCCGGACGACAGTCTCGTTCAGAGTCGGGCCAAGGATTTCTTGAAACGGTTTAGAAAGTTTCTAGAAAAAAGAAATCTGCTTGGAAAAGCTCAGTTGGAAGATTGGAAGGAATTTTTTCAAGAGAACGGAATCTAACTCGCGATATCTCTGCCGATGGAACACCTTCCCTTTCGCCCTAAACGATTCGTTTCAGGAAAACACGCTCAAACGATCTATAATACTTTTTTTCCTCCTTCAAACCGGTTGCGAACCGATTACTATTGCGAAGATATCCTTCTTACGGTAAGCGGAAATTCCGGAGACACACTTTGGCTCGAACATAATCCGCCGATCTCCAGCTATAGGCAAGATTCTACGCCTTGGAATGGAACGTACATCGTTATGATTCATGGGATGGAAGGAGATTCGGAAAGTCCCTACCTTATTTCTTTAGCTCAAAGTGCGTTAGAAAGAGGATACGGAACCCTTCGAATGAATTTGCGGAATTGCGGAAAAGGCAGAGGATACGCAAAATATTCTTATTATGCCGGACAGTCCGAGGATCTCCAGGACGTTCTAGATTTCGCAAGAGACTCCCTTTCTGCAAAGGTCGTCGTCTCGGGTTTCTCTCTTTCCGCTAATCTGGTCTTGAAATTCTTCGGAGAACGATCGGATCGGAAAGCGATGGCTTTTTCCGCCGTATCGCCCCCATTGGACTTGGCAAAAAATTGCGCGTTTATCGATTCTTTGGCGGGTCGCTTTTACAGAGAACATTTCTTGAATGCATTCAGAAGGAAAATTAAGGAAGGAATCGTAGAATTAGCTCCGGAGGTGAGAGCGAACTTAGGCAACGTAAAAACCTTCTTCGACTTCGACGATTTGATTACCGCCCCGACATTCGGATATCGAAGTGCATTAGATTATTATAAAATAAATTCCTGTAAGAATTACATTCGTACGATTCGTCATCCGGGAATACTGGTACACGCCGAGGACGATCCGGTAGTTCCCATTTTCGAATGGGATTCTATTCCATGGGAAAATCTCCCGAACCTTCAGGTTCTACTCACTAAAAAGGGAGGTCATGTCGGATTCTTGTCCGATCGCAGCCCGGCAGTTCCGGATGGCCATTGGGTCACGAAAATTCTGCTGGATTATTTCGATTCCAAATTATAGTCTGATCCCCAAGGGAATTCTCGACGGGCGCACCGAAGCCTTTATGAGTGAAAAAACAACTCTAAGTAGACGTGAAACAAAAGCTACCCGCAACTAAGCAACGCAAACCTTTACCCGCATCGTTTTTCTTAATCGTATCGTTCGAGGATCAGGAAGCTTACTACAAATTGAAAGAAAAAGCGGAAAATACCTTTTCCCAAACTCTCTACGAATCACAACCTCTCCCTAAATGGAGTCATCAATTCGCAAACTTCTTAGATTCCCCGCTTGGACGGCAAACAAGAATACTTTCCTTTAAACGCCGCATCTCAAGGGAGGAATTACCCAGCCTGCAAAAAGAATGTCTTAAATTCCAAGAACAGCTTCGAAAGACGGACGAGTCGTTTCGAATTTTTCCCGGCTATCTAACCCCTTACAACCTAGTCTTGTCTTTCGTCGAAGAGGATTTACATAGAATCTATCTTTTTCACGGAACTTTTGCCGAAATAATATACACGTATCAAAGTCAAAAATGGATATGCCAATCTTCGGCTCCGGATTTTTTTAAAGCTCCCGAAGTAATTTACTTTTTTACAAATTTGAGAGAATCATATGTACTTTCCCTGGAAAAACGTTAAGTTCCTTACTCTTTTTATCTTTCTCGCTACTTGCGAACCGGCTCCTCTCCGAGTGGAGAGTATAGAGTTATGCGATTATTTTACTCGCCATGGAAATTGTGAGGAACCCACTCCTCTCAATCGAAAATACGAAGTGAAAATTCCGAATAACAAAAAGCCGCTTACGTGGGAGGATTTGGGAAATTATCTATACTTTCACGCGAGGGAAACTCCGGGGTTCGTTTTACGCATGAATCGAAAGTTCACACCGGAAGAACAGAAAGGAATCCGTGAATCCTACGCGGCGATCTACGAATTTGCGGGGGATCGGGGAAAAATGGAAGGTTTCGAAATGGGAGAAAACTGGATCGGTTCCTTTAATTATTTGGGCAGCATGATTAAAGCGAAGCAAAAGAAAGAGAACAGATTAAAACTCTATCCTTACGAAACCACTCTCTTTCCGGCCGATTTGGAATTTAGCTGGACCTCGCCTTGGTTTAAGGGAAGCACGAAAACGAGAATCGATTTCGTATATTCCGTACTACCTCCGGAACCTAAAACTAACCCGTAAAAATAATTCAGCAAATTTCTCAGTAGAACATATCCAGCGGATTCAGGAAAATCCGAGAACCATCCACGCCTAATACTAAAAAGGCGATGATTCCGAGCACTAAAGCCGAGACGACCGGAATCAATAAATTATCGTCGATTAAACCGTTCCAGTAGGTTCCGCTATAAAGCTCCGTAAATGCCGCGGCAACTATTGCAGGTAGAATCAAAATTAAATTCTGCGAAAATTCGCCAGAACCGTATTGATAAATTCCTAAGGCTTTCGGTTGGGCCTGAATGACATATAAAAACCAAAGACCTACGATTAAAGTGGAAAGGATAAATGCCGCGATTCCTTCCTTGGACTTTCCGTTCGCGAATCGATTTCTTCCGAAATGAACTCCTACCCAGGCAGCCATAGGATCGCCGATCACCAAAAACAACATGGATAAGATCGTTATATCCGGAGGAAAAAAAAGAACGACGAAGGTTATGGATAGAAAATAAGGAAAGGTGCCGTTGATCCTATATTTTTCCTCTTCCTTAAGTAAGGGTCCGGCGACTTTAACGAATAAATTTTGAACCGCTTGGACCCGAAAGCGCGAGAATTCCAAAATCACAAGTAAGCCTAGAGAGAAGAATAAAAGGAACGTAATAATCACCCAGGTAGCATGTTCCAGACCGAATCCACCCTTGAAGACATCGAAGTAATAGCAAACCGGTATCAAAAGACCTAACAAATGCCAAGCTTTACGAAAATAATTAAAGGAAGCAGGTCGTGTCATTTCCAATTTTCTAAATCCTATTTCATCTTTTGGAAGCGATCTTTAAAGCCGCTTCCTCGTCTCCGGCGATCAAAAAAAAACCGTTTAAGCCGGCCATCTTGAACACGTTAGTAATTGCCCTCGAGATATTCACTAAGACTAACTTATTCTTATTCCCGAAGCTCACCTGACTCACTTCCTTTAGGGCCTGAACACCCGTAGAAGAGATAAGGTGTACTTCTTCCAGATCCATTATTACCGGACCTTGACGGACGGCGACAGAAAGAACGTCCCTAAACTTTTTCTCAGTAAAGGAGTTGATAGAACCTTGCAATTTCAGAACTTGAACACTGTCTATCTTTTCCGTCGAGATTAGAATCTCGTTCAGGATCATAGCTTCCTCGATTGGTCAGAATCCGGAATTTTCCGAAAAGATACAAATGGTTTTTCTACTATTCACTTCCGCCTTCCTCTTTTTCAAATCGTACAATTTTCCCTTTTCGGGAGTATTAGTCCTGGGTATGACTATGAGCACCTTGGTGCTTGTAAGATCCGAAATCAGACGCCTCAATCCGGTTGTACTACTATTTCCTTTCGCCCTCTTTCTTGCTTCGCTATGGGATGGCTCCTCGCCCGAGGACATTCTAGATCTCATCTGTCTCAGTTTAGCCGGCATCATAGCCTGCCGGGATATTTCCTGGTTTCGGGGTCGCTCCGTTTCTATATTCCGGGAGGGAGTTTTTTCTCTCTTATTCGCCTGTGGGATTATCTTTTCTTACTCTAAGGAGGAACTTTCCACCTTATTGGCTCCCGGAATGGCGGTATTTTTTTTACGCGGAATTCTTGGGAAAAAACTTCGAACCGTGCTACTCTCTCTGTTACTTGCAGCTACTACGATCGGATTCCTACTCTCCGATCCGACTCAACCCTCCGAACCGTCATTTGCAAAAGCGATCCTTCTTTGCTCCGCAATTGGACTTCTTCTTTTTTACGGTAAAGGGGGCGAAGGTTCCGAAAAAATCATTTTCTTGCTTTCCTTTTTACTCGTAGCCGCCTCCAAACCGGGGCAGGAATTTCCGGGTTATACTGTGGGTCTCTTCTTTTCGTACTTGCAAGAAGAGACCCAGGAACCAGACTCCGAAATGGGTGGTTCCTCCATAACTGGCAGGCATTCTTATGAAGATTAAAGTTGCTCACCTTCTGCGAAAAACCGAGGAGATCGAACGAGATCTAACCGAATTGGGAAAGATTCGAGATCGAATCGCCGCAGACCGAGATTATTCCGAATCCCTTCGAGACTCGATCGGGGCCGAAATGCAAAAGCTAACGACCCAAAGGGAGGAAATGCTTTCCTTATCGACCAAGGAAACTCCGAACGATTGGAATTCTCCGTCACCTTCTTCCGGTGCAAGAGCAGCCGAAGGTTTGTACCAGGATAACGAAAAACGACTCACTCGGGAAATATCCGTTGAAATCCAAGGAAAGCGCGCACAACCTGCCCGAAAGACCGTTCACAAATACTGATCCTCCCTAAACTCCGTAAAACCAGGTAATAGAAAAGAAACATGAGTAAAAAAATCATAGTACTCTCGCTCTTAGGCTTCCTGTTTGCCGATTGCAAATTGGATTCCGACGTACTCGCCTCTTTTAAAGGCGGAACCCTAACTAGAAAGGAATTAAGACTCCATTATTTTTACAGCTTAAAAGGCAGGAAGGTGGATGAGACGACGGCTTCCGTCGAAAACCAAAATAAAGTTTTGGAAGAACTCAGTCTTTTAAAAATAGCGGAATTATACAACAAAGATCATTCATTAGTCTCCGAAGGAGACATGGAAAGATTTCTTAAATATTCCGAGCCGCAATTTGCATTCTCTCTATATCGTAAGAAATTCGAGGATCAAATCACGAAAGAAGGAAAAGTAAGAATGGCCTTCATTCGGGTTTTACTCGTCGCTTCTCCTGACTCGGCAACCGGAAAGACTCTAAAGCAAAAAGCGGATGATTATCTGGAACAATTGAAGAAACTTTCATCCAAGAAAGATGTCGCTCAATTCGTATCGGAGCATACCGAAGAGCCTCAAAGAAAATCGGTAAGCGGAGTTTTAGAGCCCGCTTGCTTGGACTGCGGAAACGATCCGCTCTCCGCAATTCTTTCTAAGGCGGCCGAAAATAAAGGGCAATGGATTTTAGAAGAAAGCGCAGGCAAAATTTATATCTTACGTTCCGAAAGACTCGAAAATATCTATTTAGCTAGATTAGAGAAGCTTTTTAAAAATGAATTAGGCAAACAAAGGGACTCGGCTAAGGATTATCTTAAGAAAGATAATTTAAGCGAAGATGATAAGAAAAACTCGAAGTTCTATTCCGAATTGCGAGTTGAAGAAATTGCCGGACAATATGCGGATTATTATAAAAACAAATTTCTCGCCGAAGCTTGGAAGAAGAGTATCGATCAAGTTATGACCGAGTCCGGTTGGGAACCCGCGCAAATTTCCCAAGCGAATATCGGAGCAATCACTCCCGAGACCGTTCTTTTAACGGATAAAAAAACCGGAGAAGTCGTTCGCTATAAGGAAGTACTGGAGAAATTCAAAGATTTCGCCGCGATTAGCGGTGGGGATGCAACTCCCACAAAAGATGAAAAATCCATGGTGATTAACTTCTATTCTTCCCGATATCTGCCTCTAAAAATCGGAGAACGTTCCGAGGCTATTAAGCGAATTCGGAATTCGGAGGAGTATAAGGAATTATTCCCGATTCAAAGAAGATTCTTAGTATTGCCGCTGCTGATGAAGAAGGTGTTCCCGCCTAAGATAGACGTCACAGAAGCGGAAATCAGAACGACTTATGAAGCGGGCAAAATGTTCTCTTATTCCAAGCCCAACCCGGCGAATCAGCAAGAACGTATACCTCTTCCCTTTGCAGACGTAAGAGAAAAGATTCGTCAGGAATTATTGGATTCTAAAAAACAAAGCCTTGCCCAAGAGTTTATCGGTAAGTTAAAATCCGAGTACCAGTTAACGGTTGCGACCGAGCAACTTAAACCGGGAAAGATTTAAATATACTTCGTAAAAACTTTCGGAGCTGCAAGCCTCGGTCTTGAAAGACCGAGGCTTTTTTATTCTATTTTAGGTTTTCCATTCTTTCCTTAGAATGGGTTATAGACTCGGGTCCGATCCCGTTTGCCACTTAGGTAGTACGCTCTATTTTTAATCGGTATTTAACTTACTTTACTTATCGAAAGAAAAGCATACCTGTTTAAATGGCACAATTTTCTTATAAAAGATCGATATTCTTACTAACGCTCTTTTTTTTATTAAGAATCACATGAAATAGGAAAAAAATTGTAGCCCAACTGCTCGGACGGGAAGTAATGGAAATTTATTCTTGAGCCTATATGGCGCATGAATAGAACGGTAAAAAAAGAGGGGATAGAATGAATAACCACATCTACATGCTCCGAAAAAAACGGGGCGTCAAACAATACGATATGGCAAGGGCTTTGGGTGTTTCCCCTAGCTACCTCTCCAAGATCGAAACAGGAAGCCAAGCTCCTACTGAGAAATTCAGACAAGCTTGTGCGAAATATTTGAAAACCACTCTTGATAAATTATTCAATGACCGTCCGGTCGAAGATGTTTATCCCGAATTCAGCCAAGGCCTTACCAACAAACTATGGGCAAAACGTAGAGAGTTGGGAATTAAACAATATGATATGGCAAAGAAATTGAAGGTTTCTACTCCATTTCTATCAAAAGTAGAATTGGGTCTTTTGGAACCGCCAGAAGAATTTAAGAATATGGCCTCTAAGGTCCTAAAAATGAAAAAAGAAGAATTGTTTTTACTGAAAGTAGAATTCTAATTTAATAGCGGGAGGCTGAAACTGTCTCCCGCAATACATTCTAACCTTCTTATCCCTCGGATCTCTGTGTCCTCGATGAACCCCGGCTCTTAACCGGGGTTTTTATTTGAGGGGCTTAAAGTTCTCGGATTGGAGTTACGCTTTTTTAATTTCAACTCGGCCACCATGATAATCCACATTCACTTTCTGCCCATGCTGAAATTCTCCTTTTAGTATATAGGAGCTGAGCGCATTCCCTACTTCTCTCTGGATTAACCGTTTAAGCGGTCTCGCCCCATATTCCGGATCAAAACCCGCTTTGGTCACGTATTGCTTCAGAGCGGGAGTGAAACCGACATCCAAACCGTTCTCCTTGGCTTTTTTTGCCATAATCTGCAATTGAAGTTCGGAGATTTTGGAAAGCATCGCTTCATCCACGGATTTAAACAAGATCACTTCGTCCAAACGGTTTAGGAATTCAGGTTTGAAATGTTTCTTCAATCGCTGTTCGACTAACCTTTCTTTTTCTTCGGCGCTATATTCGGGCGAACCTAATATATCGGAGCCTATATTCGAAGTAAGAATAATCACCGTATTCTTGAAATCCACGCTTCGACCTTTACTGTCCGTCAATCTGCCCTCGTCCAGAATCTGTAAGAAAACGTTGAAGACTTCCGGATGAGCTTTCTCGACTTCGTCAAAGAGTATGACCGAATAGGGTCTTCTTCTTACAGCCTCGGTAAGCTGCCCGCCTTCGTCGTGTCCTATATAACCCGGAGGAGCTCCTATCAAACGAGATACGGAATGTGCTTCCATATATTCGCTCATATCGATCCTAAGCATCGCGTTCGGATCGTTGAAGAGGAATTCCGAAAGAGCCTTTGCCGTTTCCGTTTTACCGACCCCTGTAGGACCCAGAAAGAGGAATGTTCCGATCGGTCTGTGCGGGTCGGCCATCCCTGCCCTGGATCTTCGAATCGCTTCGGATAACAAAGACAAGGCGTGCTCCTGCCCGATTACTTTCGTTTTGAGAGATTCCTCCATATCCAGAAGCTTTGCCTTCTCGCCTTGAAGCATCTTAGAAACCGGAATCCCGGTCCAGCGAGAGACGATATTCGCGATATCCTCCTCGTCGACTTCCTCTTTCAAGAGACGACTTGCTCCCGAGATCTTTTTTAGTTCCTCGTTGGCCTTTTCCATTTGCTTATCGAGTTCGACTAATTTGCCGTAACGTATCTCGGCCACACGATTGATCTCTCCCCGTCGTTCGGCTTCCGCTTCCAAAACCTTAAATCGATCGATCTGCTCCTTAATTTCCTTAATTTTCGCGATCTTGGATTTTTCCAAATCCCAGCGCGCCTTTAAGGTCCTAAAGGTCTCCTCTTGCTCGGCCAATTCCTTTACTAATATTTCAATGCGTTGTTTAGAAGCCTGATCCTTTTCCCTTTTGAGGGCTTCCCTTTCGATTTTGAGAGATTGGATCTTTTTACTCAGTCGGTCCAATTCTTCCGGCATGGAATCCATTTCGATTCTCATTTTAGAACTAGCCTCGTCTATCAAATCGACGGCCTTATCGGGTAAGAATCGATCGGCGATATAACGATTGGAAAGAGTCGCTGCCGCAACCAGGGCCGAATCCAAAATCTTAATTCCGTGGTGTAACTCGTATCGATCCTTCAATCCTCTAAGAATCGTTACGGTCTCTTCTACGCTCGGTTCTTTTACGTAAACCGGCTGAAACCTTCTTTCTAATGCGGCATCCTTCTCGATATATTTCTGATATTCTTTGAGAGTAGTCGCACCGATGCATCGCAGTTCTCCTCGAGCCAACATCGGCTTAAGCATATTCGAAGCGTCCATCGCGCCCTCTGTAGCGCCGGCTCCGACGAGAGTATGAATTTCATCGATAAAGAGAATTATATTCCCTTCACTCTGCTTGACTTCGTCCAAGGTCGCCTTGAGTCTTTCTTCGAATTCTCCCCTGTATTTCGCGCCAGCAATCATCGCCCCTAAATCCAGAGCATAGATAGTCTTGTTCTTGATTCCTTCGGGAACTTCGCCTTGAATAATTTTGTTTGCCAATCCTTCTACGATTGCGGTCTTTCCAACTCCCGGCTCCCCGATTAGGACAGGGTTGTTTTTAGTCCTTCTTGTCAGAACTTGGATCGTTCGTCGAATTTCTTCATCTCTTCCGATAACCGGATCCAATTTTCCTTTCTGTGCGAGCTCGTTCAAATTCTTCGCATATTTTTTAAGAGCATCTACCTTGTTTTCGGGAGAATCGTCCATAATAGGTTGTCCTTTCCTTACGTCTAAAACGACTTTCAATAATTTTGCATAGTCCAATCCGAGATTTTGAAACTCCTGCCGAAGCGGGGAAATTCCGGATCGGACAAATCCGAGAAGTACATGATCCGTACTAAGATAATCGTCCTTTAGCTCCTTTCGCAAAGCTTCGGAATTCTGAAGAAGCGATACCGCCTCCCTGGAAAAACCTCTCTCAGTGTCACCTTCCACTTTGGGAAGCCTTTGAAGCGCCGACTCGGTTCGACGACGAAATTCATCCAGAGGGAGACCTAATCTAGCGAATATCGGCGGTGCAAATCCATCTCCCTGCGATAGAATTTGAGCTACGATATGCTCTTCCTTGATTTCAGGATGTTTTAAATTTGCCGCAGTCGTCTGCGCTTCCGATAAAGCTTCATTCAGCTTTACGGTAATCTTATCCAATTTCATTTTCTATTGCCCCAGCCAGGGTTATATCTTGCTTCCCCAGTTGTAAATTTAGACTTTGGATCCGATCAAATGATCGTATTTTCTGCCACATAGTCAGAGACTTTTTTGAACTATTTATGTCCCGTTTTTTTCCTTTCGGTGAATGGAAATCCTTTTGACAAACCAAGTTCGTCTCATGCGATTATGATTCATCTTCCCTTTCGAGCCGAAAATAGCTCGAAAATCCCCATACGGAAAACGCAATGCCGACTCAACCTGTTAAGGAACGCTGGAAATCCCGCACCGGACTCATTCTAACCGTAGCCTCCGGGGCTATCGGTCTCGGGAATTTTTTACGATTTCCGGGCCAGGCCGTTCAGAATGGGGGCGGAGCTTTTCTACTTCCCTATATCGTCAGTTTCATTTTAGTCGGAATTCCAGTCTGCATTACGGAATGGGTCATGGGACGACTCGGTGGAGAACAGGGTCATAGCGCGCCTAATCTATTTCGTTCGTATCTTTCCGGAGTCCCACTTCGCTTAGTCGGCGCAATCGGGATTACAATTCCGCTTCTAATTTACGTATATTATGTTTTTGTTGAAGCCTGGTGTCTCGCTTACGCTTTCGATTTTGCCACCGGTCAAATTAATCTCACTACGAACGGGAGCGGTCAAAGCGCCGTCATCGCGACCGCGACGGACTACTTTCAAACGTTAGTGGGTGCGAAAGAAAACGGTTCGGCAGTCGCAGGAAAGATTTTCTATGCGACTCTCGCCTGCTTTCTCATGAATTTTATTTTAGTCTATCGTGGAATCGCAAAGGGGATCGAAATTTTTGCTAAGATCGCGGTTCCGTTAATGTTGGTCTGCTCGGTAATCGTTTTAATTCGGGTTCTGACTCTGGATGGAATCGAAATCGGTTTAGGAAAAATGTGGAACCCGGATTGGGATTCGCTTGGGCAGGCGAAAGTTTGGATTTCGGCGGCTGGACAAATTTTCTTTACTCTATCCGCAGGCTTCGGGATCGCGCTGGTTTTTTCCAGTTATTTAAAACGGGAAAACGATGTCGTCTTATCTTCATTATCCGCGGCATCGTTAAACGAATTCGTGGAAGTCGCGTTCGGCGGAATGATTACGATACCTGTGGCTTTTTTATTCTTAGGTCTGACCGTAACCTCTTTCGGAACTTTCGGAATGGGATTCATCGCCCTTCCCTCCGTCTTTGCATTGATGCCGGGAGGACAGTTTTTCGGAGCCATTTGGTTCTTTGTCCTTTTTTTGGCCGCCCTCACCTCTTCGGTGACCATGCTTCAACCTTGGACCGTCTTTTTGGAAGAATCCTTTCATGTGAGTCGAAGAACTTCCAGCTTCCTTTTATTTCTACTTACGTTCTCTCTCTCCTTTCCCATCTTATATTTTAATAAGAATTTTAACGCTCTCGATCAGGCGGATTTCTGGATCGGAACAGTGCTAATCTATATTCTCGCGACCATCCAAATTCTAATTTTCGGTTGGGTGATCGGAGCAAAGAAAGGATTGGAAGAGGGCTATCGCGGTTCACATATCAAGCTTCCGAGTTTTTTTTGGTGGATAATCAAATACGTGACTCCTGCGTTTCTGTTAGTTATCTTCGGTATGTTCCTATACCAAAATCTTGAATCGTACATTAACAAAATGAGCGTCGACTGGATGATCGCCAATGCCGGTCCTGAAACGAGTTCTGAAGAAGCAACCGTCCAGGCCCTGGTCTCCCGTTACGTTTTTTTAAGCATTATAGCGGTATTTGCATTCTTCTATTTTTTGGTTCATCTCAGCCTCCGAGGAAAAGAAGAGGCAGTAACGGAAAAGGATTCCCGAAAAAAATATATATTGCCTGCCGTCCTGGGTGGATTCGGATTTATCGTAGTCGTCGCGTACAATTTCTTTCCGTATAGGAACGGTTCGATTGCTTCTGCGCTTGCTTTACCGGTCACGGAATTG
This sequence comes from Leptospira fainei serovar Hurstbridge str. BUT 6, assembly GCF_000306235.2. NCBI lineage: Bacteria > Pseudomonadati > Spirochaetota > Leptospiria > Leptospirales > Leptospiraceae > Leptospira > Leptospira fainei. The sequence continues at coordinate 243,412 of NZ_AKWZ02000003.1, read as the reverse complement.
AGCATCGAAGGAGCTTTAACTATGGGATTTTCATTGGGACTCGTTTCATTACTTTCGCTGTATTGTATCGTAAAACTTTTCCAGACAAGGAACGATTGAGGGATTCTTGGGTAAAACGGCAGAGCAATTTTCCAAACTTTCCACCCTATGGCCTGAATTCGAGTCCAGGCCGGGTCAAATTCAAATGGCTAACGGAGTCGAAGAAGCGTTTCAGGAAGCGAAACATCTAATCGTAGAAGCGGGAACCGGAGTCGGGAAATCGCTAGCATATCTCATTCCCGCGGCTCTATCAGCATTGGAGAACGACCAGACCGTAGTAATTTCTACGGAAACAAAGGCGCTCCAAGATCAATTGATCCGGAAGGATATTCCCCTTGTATCTGAAATTTTAGGCGAGGAAATCCGAGCCGAAGTGGCAATGGGCGCCTCTAATTACGTATGCAAAAGAAAGCTCGGAAACGTTCTCTCCCAGGGAACTTTCGGTCCGGAAATGATGGATCATTTGGAATCCTTTAAGAACTGGGTTTCGGTAAGCCAGAGCGGGCGCCGCCAAGAATACGACGGTTACGCATCTTTTGATTTTTGGAATAAGGTCACTCGCGAAGCGGATTCTTGCTTAGGCAGAAATTGTCCGAATTTCTCGCATTCGTTCTATTTTCTAGAGCGGGCAAAATGGCAAAAAGCGCATATACTGATCGTCAATCACCATCTACTCGCGGCCCATATCGCTTCGGACTTCAATATACTTCCCGAATTTAAAAAACTCGTAATCGATGAAGCTCATAATTTTCCCGAAACCTTAGGTTCCGCATTTCGAATCGAATTATCCTCCGGAGAAATCCAAAAACTTCTACAGCAGGTTTGGAATTCTCAGAAAAAAACGGGATTAGCGGTTAAACTCAATTCACCGAAAATCAACGATTTAGCGACCCAAGCTGGCGAAAAACTTTTCTCCTGTTTCAACGCGATCGCCGGAGAACTTCCTTTGAATTTTTACGGATCACAAAGAATCCGTAAAGTTTTGAAAATGGACGGCGGTATTTTCGAATCCAACTTGGACGCTCTGGAACAGGCCCTTCTCTTAGAGTTGAAAAAATACAGTAAGGAAAGCGAGGAAGTAAGCGAAAAGGAAATAGCCCTGGAAATAGAAATGCTCGCCAATCGAATAGGCAGCATTGCAGAGGGACTTCATCTCTTCCGAACGATGGATAGCGGCGAGCGTGTTTATTGGGCGGATCCTCCGAATCAAAAAACGAAAGAACTCTATCCGAAACTTCTTACTCAACCCTTGGAATCCGAATCCATTTTGAAGGAAATTTTAGAGCCTCGAACCGAAAGCATCATATTCACCTCCGCAACTCTAGCAACGGATAAAGGAAATCTAAAGTATTTTAGCGAGAGAATCGGCAAACTTCCATCCAAATCCAAGATCGTTCCTTCGCCCTTCCCGTATGAAAAGAATTCCATTCTATTTCTTCCCAAGGACGTGCGCGATGCCTCCGAAAACGCCGAAGGCAATTCCGCTGATTTATCCCGCTATATCGTCAAGCTGATCGAACTAACCCAAGGCGGGACGTTCGTGCTATTCACTTCGAATCGTTCTTTAAATGAAATATTCGAGATAGTCAGTCCTGTTACGAAATTCCCTATCTTCTCCCAAATTACTATGGGGCCGGAACCTGCGAAGAACGCTTTCTTATCGGAAGAGAATGCGGTATTATTCGGGGTTTCCACATTTTGGCAAGGCGTGGATATTCGAGGAGACAAACTTCGCTCCGTAATTCTCACGAAGCTCCCGTTTCAACCTCCGAATGATCCGGTTCTGGAAGCGAGAAGCGAAAAGTTGAAGGAGAAGGGAGGAAACCCCTTTCGAGATCTTCAGCTTCCGTATGCTACTACGATTTTAAAACAAGGATTCGGGAGATTGATTCGATCCGAAAAGGACACTGGAATCGTCAGCCTTCTGGATTCTCGAGTTTGGACCAAATCGTATGGCAAAGATTTAATCTCCGCCCTTCCTCCGGCCAAAAGAATCTCGAATTGGGACGAATTAAAGGTCGAATATTCTAAATTGCCAAAGTACGCTTCGGGAGCCGCCTTGCGATGAAGGAATCATTTTTCTTGAAACTTCCGTCGGTTTTACTCGCCTGTTTTTTTTCGACTCTAATCCTTCCTGTCTTAGCTTGGGAATCCAGAGACAAAACGGATACGATCACTGATTGGAAAGCTGGTGAGATCCGTAAAACGCTGGAACTCAAATTACCGAAGATCGTTTTTCATCCGGATGATCCGGACTATAATCGGGAAGGAACCGCAAAGAATTTAACCGAAGCGCGTAACATTGCCAAAGAGAAACTTCGGGAAGACTTGAAGAAGTATTTATTTCGCGGTATGGAAAACTTGCGATTGGATTCCGGTCGCCTACTTAGGGAAAAGATTGCGGAAGACGAATCGTTTCGGGAAGTATTTCAGGAACTTTACGAAAAAGATCCGATAGAAATCGAGAATCGTTTTAAAGAAAACCGATTGAACGCGACCGGAATTCTTCCCTTAAAAGGCAATAAAGGGATCTTTGCCCATATCCTGCTTCCTTATGGATCGGAGAATTTTCCCGAACCTACGGCTTCCGATCTGCCTTCCGACGCTTATACGGGTCTTATCGTCGATGCAAGACATTTGAAAGCGGAGCCCGCTCTCTTTCCGGAAATTAGAAACGAAGACGGGATTAGCCTTTATTCTCCTTTGTTTCTGAAAAAAGGAGCCATCGTAAATAATGGTTTTGTAATGTATCTCTCCGATCCGAAGGAAGCGATGAAGAGGGAATTTACCGGAGATAAACCCTATGTTGCAATGGCTTTATCCGCTTCGGGAAAATATCCTGTGGATTTGGTGATTTCTATCGAAGACGGGGATAGAATTCTGGCCTCCCCCAAAACGAAAGAGGCGCTTCGAAAAGGTAAAGTGATTATTTTACTTGGGAAACCAGAGAAGTAAAAACTTCTTCGGCTTTTTTATATGATTCCGAAAAGAGATATGCGTATCCTAGATCCAGTAATTCCTTTTTGGATAATTCTTTACGGCGTTTTTCATAGACGGAGATGCTTTCAATGACAGGCGCATATTCCGTTACTTTTTCCTCATAGGAGGGAATTTCTCCGGCGCCCGGCAATTTCTCCAGAATGCTTTTTGCCTCCTCGAATTTTCCGAGTTGGACCAAGCATAAACCTAGAGCGGCCAGAACGTCGCGATCTTCTTTTAGAATCGAAGAATTCTCCTTAAACGCAGCCAATGCGTCCTCGAATTTGCGAAGATAATATAAAGAGAAGAATTCTAACTTTGCGAAATAATTGTCTTTAAAAAGAGCCTTGTACCGTAGGATCAAATCCAAAGCGGCCTTATGCCCGCCCGCTTCCTCGCAGGTTTTAATTCCCGTTTTCAAGATAGAATAAGAAACTAGGGAGGAGGAAGCCTTGAAATATTCGTGAAACAGCAATGCCGCTTCCTTCACTCTTCCGTTAGATCTATGCAGGTATCCGCCCAATAAGGGAGTCAGAACCGTTTTGCCTTCCAAAGGGAAATTATTCGCGCCTTCCCCACCCGTCTCAAATTCCGTGATTGCCCTAAGATGATTGATAAAAACATTCTCGGGATGTCTCTCCGCTATACGGACGACTTCCTCATACGATCCGGTTTCAAAGAGTTCCCATACGGACTCTTCCAAAGAGACTTGAGTAGAAAGGGCTGCACTCTTAGCCATACAATACCTCTTCTTCTGGTATCGGTGTTTGTACGGGATTTCGGAGTTTTTTTTCCGAGTCCGTCCGGACTTTCCGTCACCCCCTCAGGGATACAGCCTTTCCATCATCCTAGGGAACGGGATACATTCCCGAATATGAGGCAGTCCGCAAATCCATGCGATCAGTCGCTCGGACCCCAAACCGAATCCGGAATGAGGAACGGATCCGTATTTGCGCAGTTCCAAATACCATTCGTAAGTGTCCACGGGAAGCTCCTCTTCTTCTAGTCGCTTAACAATCGTATCATAGCTTTCTTCCCTCTCGGAACCTCCTATGATTTCCCCGACGCCGTCCGGTGCGATTAAGTCCGCATTCAACACGGTCCTCGGATCTTCCGGGTTCACTTTCATATAAAATGCTTTTGCTTCTCTCGGATATTTCTGAATGAATACCGGCCCTCCGAATTTCGAGGTCAGCATTTGTTCCCGCTCGGAATTGATATCATCTCCCCAAACGATCTCCTCTTTTTGCGACTGCAGATATTTCAGCGCGTCCTTATAATCGATTCTGGGAAAGGGCTTTTCCATATAAGCAAGTAACTGAGCGGGATCTCTTTCTAGAATTTTCAATTCGGGCATGCAGGCTTCCACGGTTTGCTTTACGATGGTCTTTACAAAGTCCTCCTGCATTCCTAGATTTTCCTCATGTCGAACGAATGCCGATTCTACTTCCAGCATCCAGAACTCCGTCAAGTGACGTCGAGTCTTACTTTTTTCGGCCCGAAACGTAGGTCCGTAGCAGTATACCTTACTGTGCGCAAAGATGGCGGTCTCCAAATACAGCTGTCCGGTTTGCGCCAAAAATGCTTTGCCTAAATCGAAGTATTCTGTCGAAAACAAGGATCCTGCCGACTCTCCGATCGATCCCGTTAAGATGGGCGTGTCGATTAATGTGAATTTTCTTTCATGAAAGTATTTTCGAATATTAAACGACACCTCGTCGCGAATCCGAAGAATCGCTAATTGCTTACCGGACCGTAACCAAAGATGACGCTGGGAAAGTAAAAAATCGATTCCATGTTCTTTCGGAGTGATGGGATAATTTTCAGAATCACCGATTTTACGAAATGAGTCCATGATCAGTTCAAAACCGATAGGAGATTTTTCGTTCGCAACCAGCTTACCTGTCACTTCCAGAGAAGTTTCCTGTTTCAGATGCTTGATCTGAGAAAAAACTTCCTCTCCCAGGATTTCTTTCTCGGCCAGAACTTGGAGAATTCGTCCGGAATTCCGCAGGCTGATAAATTGACGAGCATTGGAACCTCTGATCCCGTGCAGCCATCCGGGTACGGTAACTATCTGTCCCTCGTTTTCGGAAAGTTCGTTTAAGGAAATCGTCTTCGTTTCGGACATGATCGTATTTTAGCTCTCCACCATCACTGAAAAGGATTATTTTCGGATGACATTCCGGGCCAAACCGAAATCCTGATTCCATGACTGCGGTACTCCTGGACGGAAAAAAACTCTCTCAAAAAATCAAAGATTCGATCGCGGAAGAAATTCGCGCAATGGTTGCGTCCGGAAAAAAACCGCCCAAGCTAGCCACTATCCTAGTAGGGAATAATCCCGCTTCGGAAACCTACGTTAGTATGAAAGTCAAGGCTTGTCATTCCGTCGGAATGCTTTCCGAAAAAATCGAACTTTCCGAATCAACTTCTACTCAGGAGCTTCTAGCCGTCATCGACCGATTAAATCGGGATCCCGATACCCACGGAATCCTCCTGCAGCACCCGAGTCCCGCGCAAATTGACGAGAGAGCCGCTTTCGACAAAATCGATCTTAAAAAGGACGTGGACGGAGTTACTACATTGTCCTTCGGGAAACTTTCAATGGGTGTGGAAACCTATCTTCCCTGCACTCCTTACGGAATGATTCTTTTGCTCAAAGAATACGGTATAAATCCTGAAGGAAAGAAGGCGGTCGTCGTCGGTCGGTCTCCCATTTTGGGAAAACCTATGGCAATGCTGCTGACGGAAATGAATGCGACGGTTACACTTTGTCATTCCAAAACGAAAGATTTGGAAGAGGTCGTTCGGCAGGCGGATATTGTCGTAGGCGCGGTCGGAAAGCCCGAATTCGTAAAAGCGGCTTGGATCAAGCCGGGAGCGGTTCTCTTAGACGCAGGATATAACCCCGGTAATGTGGGAGATATAGAAATCTCGAAAGCCTGGGAAACCTCCTCTTATTATACTCCGGTTCCGGGCGGCGTAGGTCCTATGACCATCGCTGTCCTATTATTGCAGACCCTCTATTCGGCAAAAGATCACTTTACACCGCCGCTAAAATGAAAACGATGTATCCCTGATGGCTATCAGTTTCGACGAATGCTTCCAGACTTATCCTCCCCTGCAACCTCCGGCCGATCTGGACGATTTTTGGACCGATGCCGTTCGGGAATTGAAAGGCTTTCCGGTTAAAAACCAGACCAAAGCCCTTCTTAAAGGAACCATCTTAAAGGAAACCATTTACGATATCTCCTTCCAATCCTACGGGAATGCGACGTTAACGGGAAGTTTAGTCATCCCGCGAAAACGCGGAGACTTACCCGTATTGGCTTACTTTCACGACTATGCAAAGGATCGCCCTCAAATCATAAAGGGACTTACCGAGGCCGGAGTGGCTCAGTTAATCTTAGATCTTCGGGGACACGGATCCCAGCTTATCCGTCCCGTTTTAAAAGAAGGAGAATTCCCCGATCCTGATTGGACCCCCGGCTACTTCCGTAAGGGATTGGAAGTAAAGGAATCCTTCTTTTTGAAAGCGATGTACCTGGACGTGATCCGCACGATCGAATTTCTCAGGCTAACCGACGGTATCGACGGCGATCGAATTATTTTAGCCGGTAAAGGAATCGGAGCCGCATTAGCCGCATTCGGAGCCGCCAACTCGAATCGAGTAAAAGCAATTATATTAGAAACTCCTAATTTTTGCCATGTCGACGATACTCAATTAAAATTGGGTACCAGCTGGAATAAGGAAATATCGGAACAGTTAGCTCTTTCCAAATCCAAAAAGACGATCCTTCGTAAAAACCTCTCCTACTTTGATACCTTGAATTTTTCCAAGAAAATCAAAGTTCCGACCTTGGTTTCCGTCGGAATGGAGGATCAAGTCTCTCACCCGAAATCCGTCTTTGCGCTTTTCAATCATCTCGTTTGCGATAAACGAATGCAAGTATATCCGACCGAGGGAAACGAAGCAGGGATCATCGGCGATAAACAAAACTTAGCCAACTTAGAATTTGTGAGAGAAATATTATTTCCGGAATGAGAGAAGTCCGTTTTCATAATTCGCTCACTGGGAATAAGGTCCTGTTTTCGCCCGAGGACACGAATCGTGTCAAAATTTACTCTTGCGGTCCGACCGTTTATAATTTCGCCCATATTGGAAATTTACGAGCATTTTTGTTCGTAGATCTACTCCGTCGTTCTCTAAAAGCGCTAGGCTATACTCCGGATATGACGATGAACATAACGGATATCGACGATAAAATCATTCGGGAATCCATCCAAAGAAAGGAAAGCATTCTAGAATTCACTCGCCCTTGGACGGAGGCGTTTTTCCAGGATTTAGAAACAATCGGCATTGAAAGGTTAGAGCATTATCCCAAGGCGACGGACTCGGTTCCCGAAATGGTGGAAATCGTTCACAAACTAAAAGAACGAGGCTTAGTTTACGAGAAGGAAGGGAGCCTTTATTATCCGATTTCAAAATTCCAATCTTACGGAAAGTTATCCCATATCGATGTGACCGGAATGAAAACGGGAACACGTTACGACACCGACGAATATGAAAAGGACGACGTTAGAGATTTTGTTCTCTGGAAATCCCCGAAATTAGAAGGGGAAACCTCTTGGGAGACTGACATTGGCACGGGACGTCCCGGCTGGCATCTAGAATGCTCTGCGATGATTCGAAAAATCTACGGATCCGGAATCGATATCCATACAGGCGGAGTAGACCTGACTTTTCCTCATCATGAAAACGAAATCGCTCAGAGCGAAGGCGCTTATCCTAATGAAGTTTTCGTAAAGTACTGGCTTCATTCCGAACACCTTCTTGTGGACGGGGAAAAAATGTCCAAGTCCAAAGGAAACTTTTACACTCTTCGAGATTTAATTTCGGAAGGAGCCGAACCGAAGGCAATACGATTCCTACTTTTGACGGCCCATTATAGATCCAAATTGAATTTCACATTCGAGCGATTGGAAGAAGCCAGGCAATCCGTACTAAAACTACAAACATGCGTTAATAGGCTTTTGGAAGCGAAACAAATCTCGCAAGATGAAGCGTCGGGCGAACATCCCTTCCCCTACCCTAAACTCTGGGAAGACATGCTAGACTCGTTAGCCGACGATCTAAATATCTCCAAATTTATGGCTTCCGTATATGAAGCCGTAAAAAGCGTTAACCAACGCATAGATAAGCCCGGCTGGGGAAGACTAGAGATAGAGGAAGCCATTCGATTTTTCAAGCAGGTCGATCGAATTTTAGGAGTCCTAAACTTCGATCCTAAATCGGAAACTTTGGATTCCGATATCGACGAGTTAGTGAAACAGAGGCAGGAAGCGCGTAAAAATAAGGACTTTGCGCTTTCCGATAAAATTCGAGATCAACTGCTTGATATAGGAATCATAATCGAGGATACTAAAGAAGGCCTTCGCTGGAGAAGAAAATGAGCAAATCGGACTATATATATGGAAAACGTAATATTTCCGAAAACCTGGCGCGGCATCTTGAAACCGGAACCGACCTGTCCTTTCGGGAAGTCTGGGTCAAAACGAATCCGAATCACGAATTGAGAGAAATACTAGAACAGCTCCCTTCCAATGTGAAAATAAACGAAGTTTCCCTTAGCAGATTGGATCAATTAGCTCCAGGCGTGAATCACCAGGGCATTATTGCGGAAAAAGTTCTTCTTCACACCGGTGATAAAAAATCTTTCGAAGAGCATTTAGAAACTTGTAAAGGACCGATTCTCATTCTGGATCGAATCCAAGATCCGGGTAATCTAGGAAATATTCTTAGAACGGTGGAATGCTTCGGAGTGGAAACGGTTTTGATTCCCGAAAGAGATTCTTCCGGAATCACTCCGGCGGTCGAAAAGACCGCTTCCGGAGCGCTCGCATATTTGAACGTATATCGCGTCGGAAATCTCGCGCAGCTGATAGACAAGCTTAAGAAAAGAAATTTCTGGGTAGTAGCGACCGCCGATCAAGGAGTGGACGATTGGTCTAAGGTACCTGCTTGGGAAGAGCTGGTCATTGTGATGGGGAACGAAGGTGACGGAGTCAAAAGAATTCTATTGGATAAATCCGATTTTGTCCTTCGAATTCCGCTTCACGGGCATATCTCTTCCTTAAACGTAACTGTCGCGACTGGAATTACGTTGGATCGACTTAAAAACAGACCGTAGTTTTGTCATTTTTTGTTTTTCATTTCTTTCCTTGGTCTCGATTCGTAATCCTACCGGGAATTTTACTGCTTGCGGAAAGTTTGTTCGATAGTAACATTATCGAATCATGTTCGGGTCCGTCGTTAAGAACCTTCCTGCACTACTCTTAATTTTTTTCTCCTTTAGCTTTTGCCACATTAACGACCTCAAGGCCCGCTTGAGCCCTCATACTCATAAATCCGATCAGGATAAATTATTAAATTACATTCTATTCGAATATTATACGGAAACGAATCACGCTCTCTATCGTTACATTAATATCTTTAGTCCTGTCGCCGCCACGAAGTCGCAAATCAACGCTGATTTCTTCGGAGATCCTTCGATAGGACAAGTCGCCGGTAAGACTAAATTGATTTTCATACACGGATGGGATTTTACCGAAAGAAATACGGATCCTCCGACGGACAAATACAAGAAGGTCAGCAATTTGCTCGGGACTTGGAATCAGGCGCTGGAGTTCGTCGATAATAATATCTCTAGCGTTTATACGAACTACGAAATATACGTATTCACGTACAGAACTTCCGATTACATCTCCAATAACGGACGTCGTTTAATCGATACGTTAAACGCAAATTTTTCCTCGTCCGATAAGGTGATTATTTTGGCGCATTCGATGGGCGGTCTTGTTTCTCGCGCGGCATTGTACCATCCAAATAATACAAAAAACGTTATCCATAATATCGTTAGCCTGGGAACGCCATATTACGGTTCCCCGTTCTCTTCGCCTCAGTATCAAAGTAACGATCTATCCGCAATCAGTAGCGTCGTAGGATTCGTGACCGGGACGCCCGGCGGAAAGGACCTGGGCTACACGAATGGAGGAACTTTAGGATCAAATCTTTTGCCGGGAGAATATATTTCCAATTCCTATAACGCATATCTGGAAAGTCTTCTCGGTCAAACATCGAAGGATTCCAAAGTATCGGTGTATTACGGTGATTTAGCGGGAAGCTGCTCCGGTCACGATATTATCTATGCGAGTGGATGCACGATCCTGAATTCGACTACGCCGCAATTTCCGAATACGGACGGTATAGTAACGGCCTATTCCGGGCAAATGTACCATAACCCGGTTGCAGGAAGATTCTCTCAATCCGGATTCGATCATTCCCAAATGTCTTTTCGAAATCCCGCCAATCCGTCCAATACTGCCGCCGCACAGGCGTTCTTTACCACCGTAATTACCTATATTAACGGACTTTGATAAAGATTGCCGGAAAAACCTGCGCCGTTCAGATCGGGCATAGCAAAATTAACGATATAAAATTTAAAGCCTAACTTTAATGCCCATTTCTCGCATATTCTCTTTGGTCTCTCGAATCGTATATTCGCCGAAATGAAAGATAGAAGCTGCCAGAACTGCGTCCGCTTTTCCTCGAAGAATCGCTTCCACCATGTGCTCCGGATTTCCGGCGCCGCCGCTGGCTATAATGGGAATCTCAAGATTGGAAGAGAACAGTTTTAATAAATTGATATCAAAGCCTTTTTTCGTTCCGTCGCGATCCATCGATGTTAATAAAATTTCTCCCGCGCCTCTTTCCTGCGCTTCACGGCCCCAGTCTAGAGCCTCCCTTCCGGTCTCGGTTCTGCCGCCGTGGAGAAATATCTCGTGCCGATTTCTTTCTTTATGAAACTTAACGTCGACCGCACATACGATACATTGCGATCCATAAATCTCCGCAGATTCAGTCAACAATTCCGGATGTTGGAATGCGGCCGTATTAATCGAAACCTTATCGGCTCCCTTTTCGAGAACGGCTTTTACGTCCTCTAAAGTTCGTATCCCCCCGCCGACAGTGAAAGGGATAAAAATTCTTTCCGCGACCGCTTCTACTAAATGGATCAAGATGTCTCGTTTATCGCTTGAGGCGGTAATATCTAAAAAACAAAGTTCGTCCGCCAGATTGGCTTCGTATGCTACCGCCGATTCAACCGGGTCACCGGCATCGACTAGATTTACGAAGTTCACTCCTTTTACGACACGGCCGTCTTTAATATCCAGGCAAGGAATGATTCTGGCGGTTAATTCACTCATCTAATCTCTTCCGGAAGAGAAATTTTCAGATTCTCCCAACTAGCAAGGCTTTGCACAAATCCGAAAATTTTGTCTTCGCCTAAGGCGGGAGCCGTCACCTGGAGTCCGATCGGTAATCCTTTCGTATCCGTTCCGATAGGTAAGGATAAGGCAGGAACTCCGGCCAAATTAACGGAGGTTGTTAAGATATCGGCTTTGTACATTTGTATCGGGTCGGAAGTTTTTTCACCGACTTTAAACGCGGTAGTCGGAGAGGTCGGCTGGAGAACCAAATCCACTTTCGAAAAATAATATTCGTATTCTTTTCGAATCAAAACCCTCGCTTTTTGAGCCCGTCCGTAATAGGCATCATAATAACCGGCCGAAAGCGAAAACGTTCCGAGCAGAATCCTTCTCTTCACTTCTTTACCGAAACCTTCGCTTCTACTGGCGATATATAAATCCTCCAACTTTCCGCTGGGGTCTTTCCTTGCTCCGAACCTAATCCCGTCAAAGCGAGATAGATTAGAGGAACATTCGGCGGTCGCAATGATGTAATAGATGGGAATAGCCGACGCTAATTTAGAAAAATCTAATTCGATCAGCTCCGCACCCTTGGATTTCAATTGTCCCAAAACGTCTTCATATGCCTTCGCGACTTCCGCGTCGATTTCCGAGGTCATTTTCATCGTTCCGATTTTCAAGCCGGACAAATTCAAGGATTTTACGATAGAAGAATCGAAGCTGGGAATCTTTCTGGAACTTGAATCTTTAACGTCCTCTCCGGAAATGACCGAATAGACGTCTATGACTCCTTGGATATCTTTAGAAAGAGGGCCGATCTGATCTAGGCTGGAAGCATAAGCGACAAGCCCGTAGCGAGAGACGGTGCCATAAGTAGGTTTCAATCCGTAGATTCCGCACAAAGAAGCCGGTTGACGAATGGAACCTCCAGTATCGGAACCCAACGAGACAGGTACCATCGAAGCCGCAACCGCAGCTGCAGAACCGCCGGATGATCCGCCGGGAATTCTAGTCGTATCGAACGGGTTTGTAGTCACCTGAAAGGCGGAGTTTTCGGTGGAAGAGCCCATCGCAAATTCGTCCATATTAGTTCTAGGAAAAAGAACAAATCCTTTTTGCAAAAGACGATCGACCGCAGTAGCGTTGAACGGGGAACGATAATTTTCCAAAATCCGAGAAGCACAGGTAGTTAACATATCCTTAACGCATATATTATCCTTTATCCCGATCGGAATCCCGTCGAACTCGGATAAAGCCTTTCCGTTTTTCCTTCGCTCCGTGCTCTCTGCAGCAGCGCTCAAAATAAATTCCTTTTCAAGCGATAAGAAGGCTTTTATTTTCGAGTCAGTAGATTCGATTCTTTCTAATAGCGACTTCGCAAGTTCGGAGGAAGTAAATTCGCCCGAATTTAAACCTTTCTTTATTTCGCTATACGTTAATTTCCAAAGAGAATTCATGTTTCAATCACCTGAGGAACGACAAAATATCCGTTTTGAAAGCTCGGTGCGAACGACTCGATTTCTTGTCGAGTCAATCCTTCCTCGACCTTATCCTTGCGAACCGAATTCCCGAAGTTCGGATACAATTCGTCCTCAGTGACGGAACTCACATCGAGTTCTTTTATCGTATCTACATAATTGAGTATTTTATTAAAATCTTGGAGAAACGGTGCGACTTCTTCAGAACGTATTTTCAGTCTAGCCAAGTCGGCGATTTTTTTTAAGGATTCTTCGTTCAAATTCACGAGTACGGGTTCTCCTTTATCCTAATTAGTAGGCGTTTTTGTCCATTACCCCTTTGAACGGAGTAAGTAGAATGATCTTTATGTCCAACCATACGGACCAATTTTCTATGTAGTAGATATCGGCTGCGATTCTTTCGTCTATCGAAGTATCGCCCCTTAGGCCTTTCACCTGTGCCAATCCGGTAATTCCTGCTTTTACGGCGTGCCTGCGCATATAATGCCGATGATCGCTTTTGAATTTCTCCACGAAATGAGGTCTTTCCGGGCGAGGCCCGACGACGGACATATCCCCTAAGAGCACGTTAAAAAACTGAGGGGTTTCGTCAAGGGAGGTCTTTCTCATAATTCGGCCGATTTTCGTGACTCTCGGATCGTTCTGAACGGTCCAAGTAGTTTCCGACTGCCCCCTTTCCTGAACGATCATACTTCGAAACTTAATCATTTTGAAGCTCTTATTGTCCAAACCCACTCTATCTTGGAAATAAAACACGGGACCCTTCGAAGTCAGTTTGATTAGGACTGCCAACAAAAGGTAAAACGGAGAAAATAAAACGATAAACGTCAAGGAGAAAAGGATATCGAAGCTTCGCTTAATAAATCTATTATAACCCAATCGAATCGGAATATTACGAATCGAGATAACCGGCAAACCGTCCATCTCGTCGACTCTACCTTTCGCTTTTATGAATTCTTGAAACCCGGGAATTACTTTTAAATCGATACCTTCAGTATCGCAGGCATCCAGAACGTCGTGCAAAAACTCTCCCTCGTCGTTATTCAAAGCGTAAACGACTAAGTCGGGCTTAACTTCAAGAAGGACTTTTTCTATTTTCTCCGCCTTCCCCAATACCTTCATTTCCTTACGAATCGGTTTAATATTCTTGGACGAGACGTACCCGATAATTTGATATCCGTATATCTGATGACGAAAAACCGAATCCGCAAATCTTGCCGCCGTCTCACGAACCCCGATAACCAGCACCCTTCTAAGATTATAACCTTTACGACGCAGATATCGTAGCAGTTGCCTCGTAATGAAGTGTAGAAAGCTAGTCGAAAAAATATTCGTTACGGCAAATGCCAAAACGAAATATCGGGAAAACCGCTCGCTTCCCAAATCCCCCCTGAAAAAGAAAAGAAGCGAAAGAACCAAAAGCAGATTCAGAAACACTCCGCCGAAGATCGTCAGGAACTCGTCCGCGAACGAAAGGCCCCTGCGAGGATGGTATAAATCGATGGAAAGATAGACCAAGACTTGCGACAGAGAAAGAAGTAGCGAAAGTATAACATAACTTTCCGTTTCGACGTACGCGCGATCCGACCCTGTAGGATCTAGAAAATAAAATCGAAGAACAAATGCGAAAAGGCAGCTCCCGAGCGAGAAAATAACATCCAAAAAGACGAATAATAATTTGAAGGTTTGGCTTCTTTCTTTCAACATACTTTACTCTGAATCGACCCCGTCCAAATAGCCGGCTCTTAAAGGTCGTTTTCTGAACCTGTAAATTCGCATTCTTGTCAACTGAGACGTATCTTCCGTGCCGATCGTCAGGTCCGTCAAGGAAATGGAAAAGAAGATGGATTGGTCGTAAAAAGTGACCTGGCTGGCGGCGTTAGTTCCTCCCGGAACCGAACGCAAATCGCTGCTTACCCCGAGTTTGAAATTCATCGTATGCAAATTATATTTCAAGACTCCCATTACTCGATTTATATTCAGAGCCGTATTTCTTTGAGCCTGTGTCCCATTGATTCCTGTTCCGTTCACTAGGTCTTGACCGATACTCGTTGAATTCATATTCATTGATGTAAACGGGGCCGTCGGATCCTGACTGACTATATATCGTTGGTAATAGTAGTTATCTGTTTGATTCGTATATCTCCAAGGTTCCGTTACCCGAGAATCCAATTCGGCTTCGAATCCCAATTCTCTGGTAATGTCTATATTAGCCTTTATGAAAAATCTATAACTGTCGATCATCTCCGCATAATATACGTGATACCAAGTGCCGCCTGCCTCAAATTCCCGGATATAGCGCAAAAACGGAAGACGAAATCCGCCTAATTTATAGGAAACGGTAAGGTTATTCGAAAGAGGTCGGTGTAACGGTGTATGATAAACGAAGTCGTTATTAAAGAAAAGCCCCGTATAAAAACTCCGTTTTCTCTCGAGCAAACTCCGTTTCCTGCGGCTGACCCCTTCCAGAAAATCGAAATATCCGGCGAATCTGAACACGGTATAATACCATCTTTCCTGGCTCGTAGGTTGCGGTTGGTATCCGGAGGAAAAATTACGAAGATCCCGTACGGTTTTAAGAGAAATTTCAAAATTCTCCAGAGCATAGCTTTCCAAGGAAAGTTCGAGTTCGTGCTGGCGATTCCTCATTAATACCGGGTCCTGTAAATCCGGCTTTTCCGCTTCCAATTTGCGATAGGTCGTGTTGAAAAAGAATACCGGAGCGCCTATACGTAAATTGGTGTTCGTACGAATGTACTGGTAACTATCTCGGGCTAAGCTTCTCTCTAAAGCCGTAAACGTCGTTTGCGAAGTCTGGTTATTGGACGGCAATGCCGCGGATTGCTTTTTAGCTCCGTAGTACACGTTCGGCGCCAAAGAAACGTAACTCCCGAAATTCATGGATGTTCGAAAGCCGGTTTCTCCCTGAATGAATGTTTGGGTCCTTAATAGATTCTCCTTATAGTCTCCGTTAGGATCCTGAAAATTTCCATCGGGAGTCGGAATCTTTAAATTTTGCCGGACCGGAGCGCCGTAAAAGCGAAGTAAGGTGCTTGTTAAATATGTATCCCAATAAACCGGCGTCTCGAAATAAGGAAGTCTTCCTATCTCGGAATTATTCTTGATCGTAACCGAAGGTAAAACGTCAACGGTGGGAAAATAACCGGATTTCGTTTGAGGAGCGAGATTATAGAAGAGCATATTCCTCTTCATATTTACGTTAACGGATAAATCCCCGCGATTTTCGGTATAATCGGCTTTCCATTCTAAGTTGTTGCGAACATATCCGAATCGAACGTCGCGATACGTATATAACGATTGTAAACTATTGCTCGGCTGATAACGGTTTCCGTATTCGTACTCGAATAAGCGATTTGTAAAATTCTCATATTGAATGGAGAAATTTCTAGTTACGTCCTTCTCCGTATTATTCATCTTCGAATTCAGAAAAACTCTACCCTTCAACCAAGGTTCGCTTTTCTTTCCTACGTCAGGATATCCTGCCCAATTCGTTCCCCGATCCACCTCGT
Source organism: Leptospira fainei serovar Hurstbridge str. BUT 6 (assembly GCF_000306235.2). Taxonomy (NCBI): domain Bacteria; kingdom Pseudomonadati; phylum Spirochaetota; class Leptospiria; order Leptospirales; family Leptospiraceae; genus Leptospira; species Leptospira fainei. The sequence goes on along the minus strand of NZ_AKWZ02000003.1, from coordinate 227,112 downwards.
TCGTAACGGCGGTCGTACTTATATTAAAGCGATCCTGGAACCCTGAAGTGATCTGATATTCTTTGTGATTCGCATAACCGAGGTCTATTAAATAGTTTAGCGCTCCGCTCTGCTTCCACATTTCCAGCTGAACCGCTTGACCGGTCTTTTCGTAAAAATCAGCGCGAAGTTTATAACCCATCGGCGCCAAAACCCAGGTCGGAATCGTGGACCACTGATAGGAATTCTGCATGAACAGACCCTGGGTATTATTCTTTCCCATTTGAGTCATCCAGCCGTTGCCAAGATTATTCGTGTAGAAAGCCGGAAGCCAAAAAACGGTCGTACCGCCTATCTTAAGTTTGACGTTTGTCGAAAAAGCGGTTCTATCTTCGTAGATAACGACTTTGTTAACCTCGAAAGAATAGTGAGGTTTTTCCGCATTACAGGCGGTGAAATACCCCATCTCGAGCATGTATCGTTTGTCGTCTAATTTCTTGAATTTTTCCCCGAAGAAGTATGCGGGCGCGAGAGTTCCTTTCGTTCGATAAACGACTCCCTTATCCAGTTTATAATCGTAGATAAACTTATCGCCTTCGACTTTCGCCCTGCCGTCATCGTATCGGATTCCGCCTTCCGCATATATCTCCTGCCGATCCGAGTCGACCGAAATAGTCTCCGCCTCGAGATGACCGCTACGAAGTTTGATCCGAACTCTTCCCCGCAGAACTAGAACTCCGTTCTTCGTTTTATCGACTCGTAATAATTCACCTTCGGCCGCATTCTCGATAACCATCGGAGGCTCTTTTTTAGGGCCTTGAGGAATCTGCAGGTTCTCCGGGGCGTTCATATCCTTCTCTTCCAGAGAAGCTTTGAGTCTCTGTCTTTTCGTATAGATAGAACCTTCTCGGGACAACCCTAGATTCTCCAATTGTTCATCGACTTCCCGTTCGGTCAGGGATTCGATCGATTTAGATAAAAGCTTATTGCGGGTCTTAATTACTGATTTTGAGGAATCATCTTCGCCGGATGCAGTGGAATCTGACGTTTGAGGAAGGCGCGACGTGTCCACTCCCTGGGCCCAGGAAACCATGGGTAGAAAAAGCAGCAGAACAAAGGTGCGGATCCAGAGACGCATTCCAATCAAGGCCACAATCTACGGTCCGGCCAGGCCTGCATCAATTTAATTTATAGAATATGAGAACTGCCAAACCCAGAATAACCCGGTAAATCCCGAAGGCATCGAAGGAATGGGATTGTAAATATTTTAAAAACCACCGAATAACCAATATACAAAGTAGAAACGAAGCTAAAAATCCGAAAGCAAGAATAGGCAATGTATCTCCGTTCAGAATATGGCGATATTTGTACAGCTTATATGCGCCCGCGCTCAATAGAACCGGGACGGCCAAAAAGAACGAGAATTCGGCGGAATGTCGAGCGTCTTTCTTCAAAAACCTAGCGGTAACAATCGTTGCCGCCGAGCGGGAAACTCCGGGTATCAAAGCAACACATTGAAAGATGCCGATCAGAATGGCGTCTTTTAGACGAATAGGTTCAGCGTCCCTAATTTGGGAACTTCGACGGAACCAAATCTCGGAAAGCAAAATCAAGACGCCTCCTGAAACCCAGGCCGATCCGAGGATAAGCAGAAGATCCGATCTCGCTTTAATTACGTCCAATTTGCCCTTGAACAGAAATCCGGCGATTAAGATGGGAACACAACCTATAAGGATTTGACTTACAAAGAGAATTCCTTCCGGATTCTTCTCTTTACCGAGCAGATAGTTAACGCTCAATTGCCCGTGTCGCAGAAAGCGATCATGATAGAGCACGATTACGGATAAGATGGCTCCGCTCTGAATAAAGATATCAAATAGGTCGTCAAATTCCCCGCCTTCCGAAAACGGAAAGAAGGAGGAAAAAAGGAATAGGTGTCCCGTAGAGGACACCGGCAGGAATTCCGTAACGGCTTCGATTACGCTACGGATTAATGCGTTGAGGAAAGATTCCAAATTTTACCGCGTGTCTAAATAACACCCCGGAAAATTTACTTAGCTTCGGAGGACTCTTTATTCTCCGTTTTCGCTGTTTCCGGGAATACGATATTTTTGCTTAGGTAGTTTTCCAAATCAAACTTTTCGTTATGTTTGATCGTAACACCTTCTTTCACTCTTTCCAAAACTTTAGGATATACTTCCATGGATCGGCGGCTCTTAATTTGCGCTCTCGCTAAAAGTAGACAGCGATCGATCGGAAGACTGTTCACTTCGGCGTTACGCTTACGCAACTCGGCGCATTCGGTTTGAGCTTCTTCTTCGGATATTTTTATCTTAGATTCGACCTGTTCCGCGATGTATAAATTGGAGATCAATTGCATCTCTTGGAATTTTAAAATTTCCTTAATATCCGCACGCTTAGTAAAACCGCTTTTATCCGCCACGAGCTTGATCATAAGCATCTGACGATAGCGTTCAAAAAACGTTTTCTTCTGGAACTCGTCGCGCAAAGGACGCATTTGTTCCGGAACTTCGGCAGCGTCTTTCGTAATAAAGTCGATAATATTCTTTTTTTCTATGTTCTGCGTGCGACTGAGAGTATCGATGGCAGTTTCATACGCGCTTTCAAAGCCGCCGACAGTGATCTTAGTCCCGTCTATGGACTCGATCACTTGGGTTCCGTCCCCGCATCCGGGAATCAAGGTTAAAATAAAGAGTAAGCTAAGGGAAGATAGTGTCCGTTTCATCGATGGAATTTCCTAAGCAAAAATTAGTGATCAGCATCTGCCCGTCTATTACTTTTTACCTGGCTGCATTTCCGTAAGGAGATAGACTAGATTAGAGAGCTTCTCCTTTTGATTAGCCTTACCGGGGCGAAAAAGTAAAACGTTCGGTTCTCTCGGGTTCATCGTTAAACCCATCTTCGCAGAAATTAAAGTTACAATCTTCTCGTAGCTACCGCGGAAATGCGCCCCGGATTTCATTCGAATTTCTTCACCAACTTCCGCAACGGTTTCGAAACCGATAGCGGATGCAAGAGTCCGAATCTTTTCCAAAAGGAGGAAAGTCTTAGCTTCTTCGGGAGGTTCTCCGAAACGATCCACCATTTCGCTAGTAATTTCTTCGATCTCATCAAGGTCCCGAGCTCCTTCGAACCTCTTATAAAATTCGATTTTCTGCCGGGTATCGGGAATATATGTTTCAGGAATGTAAAAATCGGTTTCTAAATTGATCGCAGTTCTAACTTCGATAGGAATTTCCTCTCCCTTAATCCTTGCGATCGCCTCTTCCAACATACGAACATACAGATCGAATCCGACTTCCATGATGTCGCCCGATTGTTCTTTACCGAGAAGATTTCCCGCGCCACGAATTTCCAAATCCCTCATCGCTACTTTAAAACCGGAACCGAGTTCCTGATATTCGTAAATCGTATTTAACCTCTTTTCTGCATCTTCGGTTACGACGCGATCTCTAGGGAGCAGCAGGTACGCGTAGGCTTTCCGATCGCTTCTTCCGACTCTTCCGCGAATCTGATATAGCTGAGAAAGGCCGAATAAATCCGCCCTCTTGACGATCAGAGTATTTACGTTCGGAATATCGATCCCTGATTCGATGATCGTCGTGGTAACAAGAATGTCATACTTCTTGGCGTAAAAATCCACCAAAGTTTCTTCGATTTCGTCTTCGGTCATTTGGCCGTGCAAAACCCCGATGGAAGCTTCCGGAACAATCTCGTTCAAATGTTTCGTTTCCCGTTCGATCGACTCTACGCGGTTATATAGATAGAAAACCTGGCCGCCCCTCGCCAACTCCTTGCGAATCGCTTCTCTTAGCAAATCCTCGTCCTCTTCCAGAACGTAAGTTTCCACGCTTTGTCGGTTTTTCGGCGGGGTCGCAATGATGGAAAGTTCTCGAATTCCCGTCAAAGCCATATGCAAAGTTCTCGGGATCGGAGTCGCGGTTAAAGTAAGGACGTCCACCAAGTTCTTCAATTTCTTAATGGATTCCTTATGATTTACTCCGAATCTTTGTTCTTCGTCGATAATTAAAAGTCCCAAATTTTTCGGATGAACTGAATTTGCGAGAATTGCATGCGTCCCGACGATCATATCGACTTTTCCCGTGGAAAATCTCTTTAGTACGTCGCGAGTTTCGGCTGCGGTCCGTAATCTGGAGATCAATTCGATCGTAATAGGATAATTTTCAAACCGCTTCTTAATCGTATTATAATGTTGTAAAGCAAGAATAGTGGTAGGTGCAAGCATCAAAATTTGCTTCCCTGCCATAGCAACCTTAAACGCCGCCCGGATAGCGACCTCGGTTTTTCCGTAGCCTACGTCCCCGCATACGAGTCTATCCATAGGCCGAGGAGATTCTAGATCCTTTTTAACCGCCTCGATCGCATCGATTTGATCCGGAGTTTCCTCGTATTCGAACTCGGCCTCGAATTCTTCCTGATATACCGTGTCGGGAGGAAACGCATAACCTTGCAACTTGATCCGATTCGAGTACATTCTAACCAAATCTTCTGCAAGACCTTCGACAGCTTTTTGAACGCGATCCTTGGTCTTCTTCCAAGTGCTTTTACCTAAACTATCGAGCCTCGGTTTTTCGGTGCCGCCTACGAACCGTTGCACCAGAGAAATCTGATCCAATGGCACAAAGAGAGTATCGCCTCCTTGGTATTCCAGCTTTAAGAAATCCCTTTCTTTCCCGCCCGCATTCACCCTTTCGATTTTTAGGAAGCGCCCGACACCGTGATTAACGTGAACGATAAAGTCTCCTTCCTTCAAATCTAGGAAGCTTTGAATCGCTTTACTGTTTTGTTTTTTAAACCTCGTTTTCCGCTTATATTCTCTTCCAAATACGTCGTTCTCGGATAACAGAAGAATTTTCTCTTCCTCCCAAACGAATCCATTTCTAAGTTCCGAAACTACTAGAAATATGTCGGTTTCACCGTTCTTCGCAAAAAGAATTTCCTGCGGTTCGGTCGACTCGGAATTTAAAAGTTTGATTCCTTCCGATTCGAATAAACCTTGCAGACGCTTTGTTTGTGCCTCGAAAGAAGAGGTAAGCACAATCTTCCAGCCGCCCTCTTCGCGAAGTTGAACGATTTTCTCGCGGACTTCCCGAATCTTTCCTTTAAAGGCCGGAGCCTCCTTTAGCGGACAAATCAGATCGTTAGGTTTGGACGGTGGAAGTTGGGAAAAGGAAATACCGGAAACTTTCTCCACTGCCTCTTGTTCTTGTCCGATAGCAAGCAATGCGGACGGAGGTGCGCAGAGTACTTCGTGACTTCGCTTTTCATAGAGCGATTCAAACTCCCTCTTCAGCTGGGCTAATCGTTCTTTTGAATCGTTAGCGGCCGGAAAAATCAAAATCGGGGATTTGGAAAAGTAGGAAAGAAATCCAACGTTTTCGCGCACGAGCGGGACTAGCTCTTCGAAATACGTCCCACCTGAATCGTCCGGGATTTCCGGTAGATGTAACGAAGAATCGGCTTCGGATATTAATCTGCGATATGCGACCTTTTGCTCCTCCGATAAAATATATTCATCGGCAGGCGGTATATAGGCTTCTTTCAATGAAACTAGAGAACGCTGGGTTTCAGGATCGAAAGTGCGAATGGATTCCAATTCGTCTCCGAAAAAATCGATTCGAATCGGTTCCCTAGAAAAGGAAGAAAAAACGTCCAGAATCCCGCCCTTCAGACTGAACTCCCCGAACGCTTCGCAAACGTCTTTTCGACTGTAACCCAATTGCGATAATTCTCGCAAAAGAGAATTCAATTCCAACTCCTGCCCGACTTCCAGGCGAATCGTTCTGCCTTTAAGAGCGGAAGGAGCCGGAAGAGTCTTTAGGAATCCGGCAACGGATGTAAAAATCAGAACTTTCTCCCCGGAAAGAATTTGCGCCAGAGCCTTGATCCGTTCCCGCTTCATTTCCTGAGGATAACGCATGTATTCGTAAGGAAGAACTTCCTGACCGGGAAAATAATAGGATCTCCCTTCTTTTATGAAACTTAACGATTCTCTATGAAGAAATTCGGCCTCAGTATTCGTAGCAACAATCACTACTATCGAATCCTTGCTAAGATCCGCAATGATACTCGATAAAAGGGAGTGCAAAGAGGAAGGAACCGAGCTTATTTTTGAAAGACCCTTCCAAGATTTCTGGATCAGTTGTGCAAGCGGTTGTTTCCAATCCGTTAGTGATGTTTCGATTTTAGGCATAAGTAAGATTTTACGAAACCTGAACCGTGATATTATCGATCAAACGTACCGGACCAAGGAAAGCCGCGATGGCAAGCAAGACTTCTCCTTTCAGCAACGGGATCTCCGCCAAAGTATTCGCGTCCAAAACTTCCAAATAATCCGTGCGAATACTAGCCGAAGAATCCAGAACGTCTTGCATCACGGTTCTAATTTCTGCCGGATCTTTTTCACCTTTTAAAATCAAACTCTCCGCCAGTCTCAGAGCTCTAGAAATAAGGAGAGCTTCCTCTTTATCGGAATCCGATAACCGGGCATTACGGGAGCTAAGCGCGAGTCCTTTAGGACTCCGAATCGTATCAACTCCTATAATTTCCATCGGGAATCCGAGCATCTTTGCGAATTCCTTCACAATCAGATATTGTTGATAATCCTTCTTACCGAAATAGGACCGGTCCGCTTCGACCGCGTGGAAAAAACGGGATAATACCAATAAGACGCCGTCGAAATGGCCAGGACGAGTCGCCGCATCCAGATTCTTCATCAATCCCGGCACCCGTAATTCTATATCGGGAACTCCTCCCGGGTAAACAGTATCCGAATCCGGTAAATATACCAAATCGACACTCGATCTTTTGCATAATTCCAAATCGAGATCGGTGCTAACCGGATATTTTGCAAAGTCTTCCGGATCGTTAAACTGTGCGGGATTCACGAAGATGGACACGATCGTTCTATCGTTCTCGGAGGCCGAGCGTTCGAATAATGCGGCGTGCCCTTCGTGCAGGAACCCCATCGTCGGAACAAAGCCCGCACTCAGACCGTCCGATTTCCAATCTCTAACCGTTTTCCTGACTTCATTCGGATTTTTTAATACGATCATGTTTAGCTCTTATTCCGACAGTCTGATTTTGACCGAATTTCCGTGTTCTTCGTCCAATCCCTCGAATTCGGATAGGACTTTCACATAGGGATAAAGTTCCTTTAACGAAGATCGGCTGATCTCTTGGTATGTGATCCTCTTCAGGAAAGTCATTACTCCGAGAGAGGAAAAAATTCGACTGCCGCCGGCCGTCGGCAAAATATGATTCGTTCCGCTGATATAATCCCCCATCGCCACCGGAGAATACGGCCCTAAAAATACCGAGCCTGCATGACGAACTCCTTCGAATAATTCCCGATAATTTCTAGTTTGAATTTCCAAGTGTTCGGGAGCATACTCGTTCGAAAAATCGACGCAAGATTTCAAATTCGGAAAGACTAATATCCAGCTTTCATTTTGGATCGATGCCGTTTTCATTTCTCTTCGTTTCGGTCTTTCTAATAGAGCTTTATCTATTTCCGCGGAAACTTTCTTAGCAAATTCCATCGAATCCGTACAAAGTATCGCAGCGGAATCTTCACCGTGTTCCGCCTGGGACAAAAGATCCGCGGCAACCCAATTCGGATTTGCGGCATCATCTGCAATGATTAGTACTTCGCTCGGTCCCGCCGGACTATCGATCCCGATTCTACCCTGCCCGCTAAGGATGATCTTTGCTGCCGTAACGAATTTATTACCGGGCCCGACGACGAATTCCGAACGAGGAATACTTTTTGTTCCGTAAGACACAGCGGCGATTCCTTGAGCGCCGCCGGCTGTGATGATCGCATCCGCCCCTGCAATCTTTGCCGCCGCATACAGGCCGTCGGGAATACCACCCTCTTGAGGCGGGGTCACGATTTGAATATGCGGAACTCCCGCAATTTTAGCAGGTAAAACTCCCATCAAAATAGTGGAAGGATAAAGAGCTTTTCCACCCGGCGCGTAAACGGATACCGACTCGATCGGAGTATAACGAATTCCTAATGTATTTCCCGAAACCGTCGTATCCAAGGCGATGGGCAATTGGGCTCTGTGAAAGGTCTCTATGTTCTGCTTCGCCTTTTCTAAAGCTGCTTGTAGGTCGGAGGGAATCGAGGCTCTCCATTCCGAGACGGGATGGTAGAAACTATCTATGTCTATTTTATCGAATTTACGAGTTAACTCACGCAAAGCCTCGTCGCCGTTATCGCGAATGGCTTCCAGAATCGGAGTGACCAAAGGTATAGTTTCACCCAGGTCTTGTTTCGCACGCTCTAATATAGACTTTAAGGAGAAGCTTCCGTCAACTTCTCGGATTCGGATGCCCATACCGACCAGTTTTTTTCTTTGCCTCGAGTTCGCATCCCGAAAATCCTGGGCTACCCGAGCAACAAACATGAAACTTATCTGCTTAAACTGTAACGGTATTCGCTCCGCCTGGACCAAAGGGTTAGGAGATCTATTAAGTTCGGAACGTCCCGACTTCGTTTGCTTTCAGGAAACGAAAGCGCAATCCGACCAGCTTTCTGCGGAAATATGGGAAAAACTAGGATACAAAGCCTATTTTCACTCTGCGGAAAAGAAAGGATATTCTGGTGTAAGCCTTTGGGCCAAAAAAGAACCTAAAAAGATCACCTACGGAATCGGAGTGGAAGAATTCGATCGAGAAGGCAGAAGCGTTTTAGCGGATTACGGCGATTTTGCAATATGGACCGTCTATTTCCCTTCCGGAACCACGGGGGATATTAGGCAAGCCGCAAAAATGCGTTTTCTGGATGAATTTCTAAAACTTTCCAAAAAACTTAAGAAGAAGCACCCGAATCTTATTCTTTGCGGCGACGTGAACATTGCACATACCGAGAAGGATATCCATGATCCGAAGGGAAACGCAAAGAATAGCGGGTTTCTTCCCGAAGAAAGAGCTTGGGTGACTGAATTCCTAAAAACCGGGTGGATCGATAGTTTTCGGGAATTATATCCCGAAAAACAGGAATACTCTTGGTGGACCTTCCGGGCCGGCGCTCGCGGTAATAATAAGGGATGGAGAATCGATTATTTCTTCGTTCCGGAAGAATTAAAGAAGAAGCTAAAACGACTAGAGATACGCAAAGATCCGATTCTTTCCGACCATGCCGCTTTGATTCTCGAGATTTCCCTCTAACAGGGAAAGGGATCTAACAAAAACGGTCCCCGATATAAGGGCTTATTTTTGTTTTGGCTTCAGATCGAATTTAGGAAGATTTTTTTTAAGAAATTCGGTTAGCTCCGATTCGAAGATCAATACCGTATCGGTAATCCTTTCCGGAGATTTAGAGCGGACAACGCGTTTCTGTAATAGCTTTCCGGAGAACAGAACCGGTTCTTTCCAAAACGGAACCCGTAACTCTATCGTTGCGGTTTGGCCATCCGGCTCGGGATGGAAACGATCAAGTGTAAGGCTAAGCGAAGTGCCTTCTATACCTTCCCAAGTTGCCGGAAAATTTCCGGACTCGGAATGTACTTCCACTGGCACTTTAACCGTTTGGAAGAACCTGTCTTTGAATTCTTGTACAATTTTGTCAAACACGGGAATTTCCACGAGCATTACGTCCCTTACCTTTTACTAACAAATAAGACTTGGTGCGGCGCAAACAAATTTCATTTTCTTTGGAAAAAAACCTAGTTTTCCTGCAATTTTAGCCGGAAAATTGCTTTTTTTCCTTCTTAGCCTCGTTTACCGAAGTCGAACAAGCCTTCGACTGCCAACTCTTGCCCTAACTCCCCAAACTAGTCATCCTTTCGATCATTCCAAAAGGAATTCACTAGAGTGAATACTTGATCGGGCGCCTCCGAAGGCAGAAAATGGCCTGCTCCTTCGATCGTCGAAAATTCAAAGGGAGCTAAGAATGCAGAATCCAACCCGGAAAAGGAAGATGGATGAATGCAACGATCCCCGTGGCCGGATAGCAGGATGGTCGGCACTTGAATTTTACGAAATAGTAATCTTCTACTTCGATTCCAGTCGGGAATGGATCCGGTGTGATTAGCCCTCTATAATAACCCAACGCGGTCTTTAAACGAGTCGGCTCGCTCAATGTTTGCAATATTTCTTGAAATCTATTTTCCGGAAAATTCCATCCCGGACTCCAATCCTTCCAAAGTTTTCGCAGCAATCCTCCGTTCGGTTTCGGAATTGCTCGCTCCGGAATTCCGAATCGAAGCTGAAAGAATAGAATATACCAACTTCGTAATAATTGAGTCGGATGAACTAGTAAATTTCGAAGAAAAATCGACAAAGGAGGAACGGACAATGCGGCTAAAACGGAGACTGAAACAGTTTGTCAAAGAAAAACCGAAACGCGAATTGAAAGAGGATATGGATAGAAGATGTCGAAGTTCCTACAGACTGGCGAAAGCCTCACGGTCACCGAATGACCCCTTAAACAAAAAGCCCCCGAGAAATTCTCGAGGGCGCATCTTTCGATCAGCCTGACCTACAGATTTTATTGATTACTTTTTGCGTTAGACGCCATTGTTAAGAAATAACCGTTGGTATCATACCAAGTTTCCCCGGTATAGAGAGCGTTCGTGGCTTCCAAATGATCCACTCCGCTTGTCAGGATTCCGTAGGAAGGACCACCCATCCAAGTTCCCCAGACCTGAGAAGAAGAAGGTACGACCCCATCGTTCGCGATGCTCATTCCGTAAAAAGGAGCGCCAATCGCACAGATAGGAAAAGTCAATCCCATGGCAGGATGTTGGATCAGGTCCGGAATGGTAATGATCGAACCGTAAGAGAAATATTTTACCCCGGAAGCGTTCGGAGTGACGCTATTGAATGCGGCTAAACCGTCCGTGGTCAATAATTGCAAACCTGCAATCGCGTTCTGATTAGATTCTCCGTAAACGACTCCCACTATCGCGTTCAAAACCGTAGCAACATAAGGGAGCGCCCAACTAGGAATTACGTTTGCGACTACGTTTGCAACCGGACTTCCATAATGAGGAGTATTTAAGGTCGTCAAGCTGGCAACTCTACCAGACATCCCTAAATTTGAGACCATATATCGAGAGTCCAATCCGCCTTGCGAATGCCCGATAATGTTTATTTTTCCTGAATAATTAATTGCCGCCATTGCAGTGAGAATCGCAGTTTTCAAAAGAGCGGCACGATTGGCAGAAGAATCCATCGCCGTGACTGTAGGAGTTACGACCGTTGCCCCTTGAGATTGAAGGTAGGCTGCGTTTCCTCCCCAATAATCGATAATTCCGGAATTTTGTCCCCATCCGAAAATACCATGAGCCAAAATAATCGGATAAGATCCGCTTAGAGGCTTGCTAGAAGATCCTCCTCCGGATGCCAACAACGCACCAGAACCAAAAAAGACTAGTAACGTTAAAACCCAAATCCTCGCTGCACGAACCATTTTAAACCTCTTCTTATTAACTATTCTCTAAAAAGATCTCCCCCCTCAGGCTCTGTATATCTGGTGAGCCGTCTTAGAGGTAGAAACCCTATCTCTCTTCAAAGCAAATTCGCGAATTACCCAAAAATAAAATTCAGAACGTTCGGTATAAAAAATATTCCGTATTTCAAAGTTCGAGTTATATAATCCGGTCGAGTTAGCCAGGAAGGAGATATATATAAATTGGACAATTTGTCAACATATTATCTATAATAAAGATTCGAAGTTAACTGAATTTTATTTTTATATACCGATCGTTTGTTTTAAATTATAGGATCCCGAGAATGGAAATGAATGTTTTAAAAGTTTTCCGGTATTGTAGGACTAGCTTGAGTGCGAACAAATTCCCATAGAAAACTGCCACAACGGTAAGTTTACTCTCGTTACGAAAAATGATGAATTTTGGACACCCAAGAGAACTCGCTGAGAGAATCGCGAAGGAAGCAATTGAATCGGCTATGCCGAGACAGAAGGTTCGCGAAGCGCTTTCCACAATAAATCGCCCGGATTCCTGTATCGTGATTTCCGTCGGTAAGGCGGCCCTAGAAATGGCGGAAGGTGCGAGAGATGTTTGGGGGATAGCGATTAAAACTTCGATAGTTCTTACGAATTATCTCCCGACGGACCTCCCTCAATCTCACGAAATTTTTATCGGGAATCATCCGATTCCGGGACCGGAAAGTTTTCAAGCCAGTCGACTCGTTTGGGATAGAACTTCTTCCCTGTCCGAGAAGGATACTGTTCTCTTCTTATTGTCGGGCGGAGGTTCGTCCTTATTCGAATTTCCTCGCTCTGAAATAAGCCAAAGTCTCTTAGCAGATTGGTATAAGAGATTTCTTTCCTCCGGAGCTTCCATCCGGGAAGTCAACTCGTTACGCCCTCTTCTATCGGGAGTAAAAGCAGGTCGATTTCGAAAGCATTGCGAACCATCTGGGATGATTCAATTAATCCTGTCCGATGTGTTGGAGCCGGATCCATTTTGGGTCTCTTCCGGCCCCGCATTACCGTACCCGGTTCACTGGCCCGAGATAGAACGGATACTCGGTCGATACGGCTGGATTTCAGATTCTGAATTATTTTTAAAAGGAATCCCACCGGTTGTAAAACCGGATCCGAGAGATCAGGTAATTGTGATCGGCAGCCTCGAACAGGCTCTCCAAGCAGCCGAATCTTTCGCAATTAGAATGGGCTTCCGTACGGAGAGAATAAAAGAACCGATCATCGGCCAGGCAAAAGACGCAGGTAAAACTTTAGCGAAACTAGGGAAACGAAAGAACAGCGAAGGACCTTTGATCGTAATAGGCGGTGGAGAAACTACCGTTACACTGAAAGGTAAAGGACGCGGTGGCAGAAATCAAGAACTTGCATTATCTTTCGCTAAGGAAATCAGAGGTGAATCTAATTTATTTTTGCTCTCCTTTGGAACCGATGGAATAGACGGGAATTCGAGAAACGCCGGCGGATTCGCTGACGGTTCAACTTGGGACGATATTCTGTCTTTAGGAATCGATCCTGAATTTGAATTGGAGACAAACGATTCAGCCACGGCGTTAGAAGCAATCGGAAATACCTTCATCACCGGCCCGACGGGAACGAACGTAAATGACGTTCAAATTCTTGTTATTATATAAATATGGGTCGAATCAAAGAACTACTCGGAATAGATCGTTGATCGATTTCGCCCCGACTCCTTAGATCTATACAAAGCTTGATCCGCTTTTTGAACGAGTTCTTCCTTAGTTCCATTCGTTTTCGTGGATCTTTGAGTCGCTACCCCGATGCTGATCGAAACAGCAGAAGATGCCGAAGAACTCTGGTGAGGTATATTCAAGGCAATGACTTTGGACCGGATATTTTCCGCAACGATAAGTGCATTGGCAGAATCAGTTTCCGGAAGGATGACCGCAAATTCTTCGCCTCCGTATCTTGCCGGAAAGTCTCCCGCGCGTCTGGCGTTTTCCTTTAATACTACGGCAACTTTTCGAATACATTCATCCCCGGCTTGATGACCGTACGTATCGTTGAACTTCTTAAAAAAATCTATGTCGATTAACAATAATGAAATCGGTTTACCCGAACGGCTGGCTCGTTTCCATTCCACATCCAAAATCTCATCGAAGAATCGTCTATTCCAAATGCCTGATAAGCCGTCCGTTCTTGACACTCGAAGTAAGGTTTGGTATGCTTCCGAGAGTTTGTCCGTTATTTCTTCCAGATCCTTTTCTCTTTGGCGACGCTGGACCATCTCGTGTCTCAGACGTAATGCTGAGCGAACACGGGCGCGTAATTCGGTTGCATCGAAAGGCTTAGTAACATAGTCGACTGCGCCGGCTTCAAAAGCCGATTCTAAAGTATGAGTATCATGGATGGCGGTGATAATAATAACCGGAAGATCCGCGAGTTCTTCCCTTCCGGAAAACTGTCGTAATAGATCTAAACCGTTTTGACCGCCCGGCAGTAGAATATCCAATAGTAATAAAGAAATTTTTTTTCTGTTTTTAGGATCGCCTTGGAGGCCTAACCATTCGAGTGCAGTTTCGGGAGTTTGAGTAGCTACTACGTCCCCGTATCCGGCCTTTCTTAAAATTCGTTCGACTAAAAGGCAATTTTCGGGGGCATCGTCTAAAATTAAAATTCGATCCGTCTCTCCTGCCATTGAGTTCACGATATTCTTTCCATCGCTTGCCGGAAAATTCTGCATGAATGTAGCTATTTGACGATCAATTCCTTTTTTCAACTCTAGTTTCGATCGAATTTTCGATCGCTCTGCGGAAAAGTTCTTGGCTATAACTTTTAGCGATTATCTTATTATTCGCAAGGTAAAAAGCATGAATTCCAAACTAACTAGGACCGAATTTTTTGGTGCTGCAGGCGCCACCCTCCTAACACTGGGAAGCCTCTCAGAGGTATTCTCGCAAGAGCACGATCATTCCTCAAAAAAAGGACAGGCAAAGAGGAAAATGGAAGGAAAATCGACTACATTTACTCCAGCAATCTTGAAAGCCGGAGAATGTGTCGTACGGGGGGAACTCTGCATAGCAATGTGCATCAATGCTCTATCCTCAGGAAACTCGGAAATGTCCGACTGCTTAAAAAGCGTAGAGGAAACTGTGGCGTTGTGTAACGCTTTCATAAAAATCGCAAGTTTAAATTCGGCCTCTTCGACGAAGATCGCTGCGATTTGCCTTAATGTTTGCGACTCGTGTGCCAAGCAATGCGATAAACATGCCGATCACCATGAAGAATGTAAAGCGTGTGCCGATGCTTGCAAAGCCTGCATAGTCGAGTTTAAGAAATTAGCGGCATAGCCGCGACGCAAATAAGATTCGTCTCTTTTCCATTTTTGGAAACGATACGAATCTCTAAATCAAGCTCAACTAGTCGGAAAAATAACGACAAAAAGGGTTCCATTCGAATCCGTTGTTACGGACAAGGTCCCCTTTAATTGTTTAGATAAAATTCGGACAAGTTGCAGCCCTAACGTTTCCTTTTTTTCAATCTCATCCAAATTCGGAATTCCTCTTCCGTTATCTCCGATTTCCATTCGAATCGTTTTTTCATTTTGGACGGCCGCGACGAAGAACTTACCGAATGTTCGATTCGGAAACGCGTATTTTAATGAATTCGTCGCAATCTCGTTCAGAATCATGCCGAGTGGAATCGCAGTGTCTACTTCCAAGCTTAATTCACCCACATCGATCTGCCTGTCGATTTCAGCCCCTACTCCGTATACGTTCCAAAGATTATCCAAAAGTTTGTCTATATAAGATCGTAATTTAACATCCGCAAGATTTTTAGAATTATAAAGTTCGTTATGAACCAAAGACATCGAGTAAATTCTACTTTCGGTATCTTTTAACTCTCGGATTACCTCTTTGTTCTTAGCGTAATTCGCCTGCAGATTCAGCAGACTGGCCATTATCTGAAGATTGTTTTTAACTCTATGATGTATTTCCTGAAGCAGGATCTCCTTATCTCGGAGCGATTCTCTCAGCGATTCCTCTGCCTGCTTCCATTTGGTAATATCGACGACGATCGCCAAAACTATCTCTCGTCCACGCAATTTGAATCTATAGGAAGTTACTTCGACTAGGATAATTTCTCCATTACGTCTTTTATGCACGGTGTTAACGGGCGGATTCTTCCCGGTTTTCAAGGCAACGTGTTCGGACATAGCTTTCTTCGCATCGGAAACAAGTCTAACATCAGAAATTGCTAATCTTTGAATTTCTTCCCAACTATATCCGTATAATCTTTCCACTTCCTGATTAGCGTCGATTACCTCCAAAGTTTCATAATCGTATACCCAAACGGCAAGAGGATTATTTTCAAAAAGTAAACGATATCTCTCCTCGCTTTCACGAATAATGGAAGCCTGTTCGTTCAATTTAGAAAGTAAATCGTTCCGCTCTATCGCGTACAAAATGGACCGATTCAACAAGTGCGAGTCAAACTTACCTTTGATTAGATAATCTTGTGCGCCTGCCTTTAACGCCTCGCTAGCCAATCTTTCGTCTTCCGAGCCTGAGCATATTACGATCGGTATTCTGGAAAACTCCAAACGTATCGCATCGAAGCCGTCTAAACCGAAACTATCCGGCAAGGAAAGATCCAGAACGATGCATTCGATCTCTCCTCTGCGGGATCGAAGGATCGCTAGCCCCTCGCTAGCCGTATCGGCATAGTGAGTACGGAGGGAATGCCCGCCTGCTTCCTCTAAATAAAGCCCGATCAATCTCGAATCGGCCGGGTTATCTTCGATAACGAGAACTTGCTTTGCTTTGATCAGCGTTGAAATCATTTTCGTATTCATTTCGGCGGCAACCGACTAGTACGAAACCAGTAGACTCGTAACGATCTCATGGCTTCTATAAAGCTATCGAATTCAACAGGTTTTTGTATATAAGAGTTTGCATGCAAATTATAAGTTTGTAAAATATCTCGGTCCGAGCCGGAAGTCGTCAGAACCACGACCGGAATCCTACGAAGTTCGGGATCCTCCTTTAATTCTTTCAATACGTCAAAACCGTTCTTCTTCGGAAGATTGAGGTCCAATAGAATCAAATCCGGTCTGGAATTTCCCGAATACGAGCCTTCGCCTTTAACGTAGTCCAAAGCTTCCTCACCGTCATTTACGACTATTAAATTCTTCGACTTAGGCACCTCGCCCAAAGCCTCCAAAGTCAATCGAACGTCGGCAGGATTGTCTTCCACGAGTAGAATGTCGAACGTAGCTTTTATGGTAGGGTTCATCAATTTCTCCGAATCGGTATAGTGAAGAAAAATTCGGATCCGACTCCGATGGTGGATTCGACCCAGATTTTTCCTCCGTGAGTTTCGACGATTTTTTTGCATATGGAAAGGCCTATTCCTGTTCCGGGGAATTCCGCTTTAGGATGCAGTTTTTGGAATATAATAAATATCTTCTCGAAGTATCGAGAGTCCATTCCGATTCCGTTATCCTTAACCGTAAATTTCCACTCGGATGGTGTCTTTGTAGCCGAAATCACGATTTTCGGCGCCCGCTCTTTACTGCGGAATTTTACGGAATTTGTTATTAAATTTTGGAATAATTGTCTAATTTGATCGGATATACCTAGAATAATCGGCATCTCCCCTTCGAACCAGATATGAACATTCGCTTCATTCAATACCGAATCTAAATCTTCCTTGATACCGTCCAGTAGCGTTCTAATGTTTACTTTTTCCCATCCGTCTTCTTTTACGCCTAATCGGGAATAACGAAGTAAGGACTCGATTAGTCCTTGTTGCCTTTTGGCGGCTTCGATCGTAATTTGGATAAATTCTTTAGCTTCGGACGGTAGTTCCGGAGAAAACTTTCTTTCTAAAAGTTGTAAATAATTGGCGATAGTTCTTAACGGCTCTTGCAAATCGTGAGACGCAACGTAGGCGAATTGCTCCAATTCACGATTCGTCATCTCCAAATCTGATACCGCTTTTTTGAGAAATTCCCTTACGAATACCTTCTCCTCGATATCCCGGTTTACCATGACCATACCGGCATCGTTTCCGTCTGGATCGAAAATTTTCTTGAAACTCGTTTCGATATGAATCGTTTTTCCCGATTTTAACGTATGAATTATCTCGGCATTTGCCAGCCCCTTACGTTCGTAATCTTCCATAGTTTGTCGACGGTTTTCATCCGAAATCCAATCCTCTTGAAAAAATTCGCTATAATGCTTTCCGATCAAATTACGGTCGGAAAGCTCGTACATCTGCTCCGCCGGAAGATTATAATATGTGATTCTGAATTCGGAATCCAAGGCAATCACCGCATCACTAATTTGCGATAATAACTGTAAATTGAATCTACTCGCTGCTTCCGTTTTCACTCGCTGAGTCACGTCCGAACCGGATACCAAAACACAATCCCGACCGGAAAAGCGAAAATGAGTTAGCGCGATGTCTAAGTAAAAACGCTCCCCGTTTTTCTTCCTATGACTTACTTCCGAAAAGAAATTAGGTCCGAGCGCTAAGTTTCGGATTTTTTCCGTAACCCAAGATTGGTCGTCGGCGGGATGGATATCCTGAACGGTCTTTTCCAGAAATTCCGACTCGGAGTAACCGCACACAAGCTGAGCAGTCGAGTTCGACTCCAGGATCCGGAGCGATTCCTGGTCGAAAATGTACATAATTTGAGGATTATTTTTAAATAAATTACGATAATATAATTCATTTTCCTTCAACTTTCTATCTAGATATTCCCGATCGGTAACATCGTAACCGATGCCTAAAATTTCGGTCGTCCTACCTAATTCGTCGAATCTAGGATACAACCAATTTTCAAAAACTTTATCTCTGACGCGAGATTGATAAAACGAATTGACTCCCCCGATCGCTTTCCAAATTGCACGATTTCTTTCGGTTCGGTCCGGTTGCGAATCGAAAAAATTTCTGCCGATCACTTCCTGCGCGGTTAAACCGAGTCGTTCGAATCCATTTCCTTCCGCAAAAAGAATGACTCCATCCAAATCGAAGGAAAAAACGATGATCGGAAGAACTTGAAGAGCCGTTGTAAAATCGCTGACTTTCCTCTGAAAAGACGCCTCCCTTGTTTTTGAATCGGTGACATCAACACTTACGCCGACGAGTCCTTCAACTTCGCCGTGAGTTCCGAAAACGGGTGAGAAACGGCTGGAAAACATTTTTCCTGCAAAGCTTGTTTCCGCTTCGATCGTTCTTCCTTCGAAGACAGAATTAAAAATCGCCTCGCGAGTCACGGCTTGAAACTCTCCTTTCGAGTCTCTAACCGCACCCGCCCAATCTAATTCGAAAAAGGATGCGCCAACTATCGACTCCGGCTCGATTCCAATTTCGAATATTCCGCGACCTGCCGCATATGTAAATGTCCCATTTCTATCCGTAGAAAATAGAACGAGAGTCACATTAGATAGAATGTATTCCAATCGATCTTTATATAATTGGCCCTCGTTTAACACGAAGTCGGCGCTGGATGGAATCGATTCGTTCGGAGTTCCCATAGTCAGGACCCTCTTCCGGTGCGAAAATGAGCTACACCAGGAAGAGGACCTAAAATATGGCGAAAATGAGGATTTTACAAGTCTTTTTCCCTATTTTCTGACTATAATTTGCCTAATCAGGCAAATTATAGTTAATTATGTCTCTAATATTTCCAGGGTCTCAATGACGACCGGTTGGACAGGACGATCACCTGGGCCTGTCTCCGTTTCGGAGATTGCGAGGACAATATCTTCCCCTTCTGTCACATGACCAAAGACCGCATGTCGGTTATCCAGATAGAGATTATCCCGAACGTTTATAAAAAACTGGGAACCTCCCGTATTTGGTCCAGCGTTTGCCATGGAAATGGTAAATTTTTTATTTTTCAAATCCGGGTGGAATTCATCCTTTATTTTATACCCCGGCCCGCCAGTCCCCGTTCCGCTCGGGCATCCGCCCTGAATCATGAAATTTGGGATAATCCTATGAAAAATGAGTCCATTATAGAAACCCTTCTTGGCTAGTTCGATGAAGTTTCCAGCCGTAACTGGAGCCTTCTCAATATCCAATAAAACAGAAAAAGTTCCTCGATTGGTCACGAATTTTGCGAATGGCATTTGCTTACTCCTGAAGGTCCAGAATTTCTTCCTTTCCCGTGTTAGCAACCGTTTCCGACTTTTGCTCAACTGGAACAAATTCCATTTCCTGTCAATTTGAACGCCCCCAATTCCGATAATTTAACAGAGGCTTTTCGGAATATTCTTTCCGTTGGGAATAGGAAATTTTTTTCTTTATTTTAGGGGATTAACGGATCTGGAAGACCCTTCTTTCGATCGGACAAACGATGAATTCTTCGGCTAAATACATTCCCTTCGGGACAAACGGTTCCGTGGCTTTCTGGGAACCCACTTCCTCGCATGCACATGTGAACGGGGGACAGATTTCAGAATGGTCCGAACGCGGGATCAGGACCGTTGTCTGTGTTTTCTCCGAAAGGGGTTCCTCGATAATTACGGATCTGGAAGAGTCGCTTCACGGAGAAGATTGGAAACTCTATGCTTTGGAAATTCCGCTAGGTCCGGAAACTAACGAATCCGTTTTCTTTTCCGCGTGGAAGCTTCTTCAATCAATCGGAAAATCTAATATTTTATTTCTTGTGCCGGAAGAATTGGACGAAAGATGGGAAGTCCTGCTCTCTAAAATGGTCTTGTCCTCCTACCCTCACTTAGCGCCTGGAGAATTGGGAGCTTGGTTTCCTTCCTTATCCGGTGATTCTGAACCGACATTATTAAACGACTTTAAAAGTTTCATTTCTAGAAGAAAGCCTCCTAGGGAAATTCCGGAAGGTAGCAGAGGAGAATTCTCCGTATTCTTGAGGGAGTTACCTCTCTCATTTCGGGAAATTAGCTTGGGCGGATCCCAATCTGAAAATGGAACGAGTAACGGAATAAGAAACGGGAAAAGCGGCAAGCAGGATGAAAAACCGCAAGTTAAGATTCATATTAAAGAATCGGAATCTCCAAAGCCCCCCGAATCCAACGGTCACGCGGTTCTCGAAGATTCCGGAGCATTAGCAAAACCGGAAGATTTCGATCTTCCCGTGCCTTCCATCGAATCCGTGCCGGAGTCAAGCGAACCTTCTGCAAGCGTCCAATCGGTTGCAGCACCCCTGAAAGAAACTAAAAAAGAAATTCCCGCTCCGGCAATCGCAACGATGTCGCCGGCAGACCAGACTAAAGCCAAATTTCCGCTTCAGTTGAAGCTAATGGGGGTCATCTCCCTATTAATGACCGTTACTGTTTCCACGGTAATCCTTTATGCATCGAGCGAATTCAAAAAAAATTACGAAGTTCGGGTTTTAGAAACGAACTTCTCCTTGGTTAACATATTAGGCATTAAAGTTAAATCCGACCTAAAGGATATTCGAGACAAAGGGAAATCGCTTACCGACAAATTAATCGATCCAAAAGGACCGGGCGCTTACGCGGATTTATTTTTTCGAAATGAACCGGACTTCCTATTAGTCGGAATTTACAAAGTCCAAGGTCAGTCCTTAAAAAAGGATGTGGTGCTTTATAACGATTCGTATCTGGAGGGGATATCTTCGAATCGCGAAGAATTGGATTCCGCTATCAAAGGCAAAGAATCGACTTTCTTAAAGACTCTCAATTCGGACGGTCGAATCGACAATTTGACTCCGGACTTCAAGGAACCTGCGTTTTCCATTTCGGTAGCCGATTCCTCCAAAAGCAGAATTTTGATTTATATCCTTCGGTCTGAAAGACTTTTAAGTGCATTCCAAAAGCAAGATATCAACGTCCCATTTTTAATCAACGGAGACGGAGATCTCATCGCTCATTACGATCCGCAACTTCTCGCATCTCAAACGAACTGGGCCGATCTACCCATCTTCGAAAGCATGCTCGCAGCCGTCCGCGAAGACAGTCAACAAACACGATATCAAGATTCCACCGGAACGAGATATTACGGATCGTTTCAAAAAGTGGGTTTCGGCGGAGCCGGAGTTATAGTCACCGTTCCCGAAGAGAAAGTCTTCGAGATGGTTTACAGAATTCAGACAAAAAACCTTCTGATCATGGCAATCGCACTGTGCATGGCTTTGATAATCGTATTTTTCCTAGCAAGGAATATTACAATTCCATTATTAGCTCTCCTGAACGCAACCATCGAAATTGCGAAGGGAAATTTCCGGATCGGAATTAAATCCACTACGAAGGACGAAGTCGGTCTTTTGACCGATTACTTCGTAACGATGGGTAAAGGTCTCGAAGAACGGGAAAAAGTGAAGGACGCTCTAGGTCGGTTCGTTAACAAGGAAATCGCCGAAATGGTCCTGAATCAAGAGCTGACTTTAGGCGGGGAAAGAAAGATGTGCGCGATCTTTTTTTCCGACATCCGATCTTTCACCGCAATCTCCGAAAAATTACAACCGGAAGAGGTCGTCGAATTTCTAAACGAATATATGACCGAGATGGTTCATTGCGTGAATCAGACCCACGGTATTGTGGATAAATTCATAGGCGATGCGATCATGGCGACTTGGGGGGCTTTAAAATCTTCCGGAAATCAGGATGCCGAAAACGCAGTGAACGGTGCATTATTAATGCGTAAAGCTCTCCAGAAATTCAACGAGGGCCGAGGCGGCGATAAAAGACCGCTGATTCGGATCGGTTGCGGGCTAAACTATGGACCGGTGATTGCGGGACAAATCGGATCGGAAGAGCGACTTGAATACACAGTCATAGGGGATGCTGTAAACTTGGCCTCCAGAGTCGAAGCCTTAAATAAACCGTTCGGAACGGATGTGCTTATCACACAGGATTTATACGATCACGTTCGGGACATCTTTGTTGTCGAAAAAATGCAATCGATCAAAGTGAAAGGGAAAGCGGAACCTCAGGTGATCTATGCCGTCTTAGGTAGAAAAGACGACCCCGCAACCCCGGCCTCGGTGGCAGATCTACGAAAACTCATCGGGATCGAGTTCGATGCAAAGAAGCCAAAGCCTGACGGCGATCCTGAAGAGGAAGTGAAGTATGAGATACTTGACTGACGCGAAATTCGTAGTCACCGGTCTCGTACTACTGATTCTCCTCTTCTCCTCCTTGCTCTATTTATACGCTAACGCAGGACCGAAAACGGGAAACAATAAGATCGTAGGCGAACTCAAATCCAAGCAGCTTAAGATACTTAGAAAGTTAGATTCGGAAGTCGTTTGGGAAGAGCTGGATCCTAGCGATCCGATTCGCTTTAGGGATACGATCCGCACCGAGGAAGGCTCTGTAGCCGTTCTTCTATTCAAAGACGGAAATAACTCTACCGAAATTCAGATGGGTGAACGAAGTATGATTCTTATCGAAGACACGGATAAGATCAGTTTCGTTTCCGGTTCTCTATCGGCGACGAACAGCGGAGATGCGAGCAAGTTGCAGATTAGCTCCGGAGATACAAAGATATCTTTGGCAAACTCGAACGTAAAACTATCTAAAGACGAAGGAAAGGCGTTAAATTTGGAAGTGAAGGAAGGACAGGCTAAGGTTATCTCCTCATCCGGCGAAAGCGTGCTAAGCGGCAATCAAGCCGCGGAACTTAAAGGAAATACGTTAGAAGTTCGAACGTTAAAATTAGAACAAATCGCTCCCGCGGACGGGTCGACAGTGCCTGTAAAGGGCGAAACTTCGTCCTTGCGTTTTGCCTGGAAACCGGAACCCGGAGTAAAAAACTACTACATAGAGATCGCGAAGGATCCTTCTTTCCGGATCGGGCTTAAACGAATTCCTGCAACCGGCTCGGAAATTTCGATTAATGTTTCCGTCGGAAATTACTTTTGGAAAGTCGTCGGAAGAAATCCGAAAACCGGTAAGGATGAATCCAGCCTAGCGAGAAATTTAAGGGTCCTTTCTTGGAACAGTCCTAAGTTGCTCTCCCCTGCCGCAAAAGAGACGTTTACTTTTACCGCTAATTTTCCCGTGATTCGTTTTCAATGGTCGGTCATGGATCCTACCGCTAAATACACGTTGGAGATTGCGGAAGATTCAAGCTTTAAGCAAATCGCATCGAGATCCGAATCCAAATCGGGCTTTGCAAAATGGGAATCGAAATCCGAAGGCAATTTTTTCGCGCGAGTCAGAATGTATTCGGATAGAGAAGGATTTACCGAAGAAGTCTCTGCGGCTATACCGTTTTCGATCAGAAAATTAGCCGAAGCGGAACCTCCCCGTTTACATCGACCTCTACCCGACGAGGAAATCGGACTAAGGATTTTCAAAACCGGAAATTCGTTTTTCAGCTGGTCGGCCAATAAGGAATTTCAATCTTACACTTTAGAAATTTCTAATGAGTCCGAATTTAAAAACATTCTCTTGTCTCGTACTGTATCCGCCAATTTTCTTAAACCCGAATTCGATTGGAAAGAAGGCGTCTATTTCTGGAAAGTAAGAGGCAATTTGAGAGACGGTGGAAAAAGGGATTCCTTACCTCAAAAATTCGTTCTAAAACATATCGATTTCGTAAAACTATCCTATCCGAAAGACGGCACGGAATCCGGACATCCTTCCGATGGAAAAATAGTTCTCCGTTGGGACCGACCCGATCCAAACGGGCTCTATCGAGTCGAATTAGCGAAAGACGCGTCTTTCGAAACCAAGCTCTCGGATTCGAAAGTGAAGTCAGGCGCTCTTGCGGTTACTTTACCGTCGCCGGGTTCCTTCTACTGGAGAGTTAGTTTAGTGGCTCCTAACGGAGAAACTCTCGTTTCGAGTTCGGTGGCAAATTTCCGGACCTCGGATTCGGCTCCGTTCGTAACCCCGGTATATCCGAGAGACCGGGATAAAATCGACTTAGACGAAAAAGAAAGTCTTTCTTTCTATTGGGAAACGCAAGGAAATCCGGAAATTTACGTTTTAGAATTACTCGAATCCCAAGGAAAAAATTGGAAACCGATCCTAAAACGGGAAATTCGAGGAGAAACATTCGAATTTCGGGAGTTGTATAAACTAAGGGAAGGAAAATATCAGTGGAGATTAAGCGCTAAATATAAGGATGAAACGGGCAAAGTTAGGGCTACGATTCCTTTATCGCGGGAATTCAACGTTCTTCTATCCGCAACCTTAAAGGCGCCGGAAATTCTGACTCCGAAGGAAATTTATGTCGAATAGTCGCTTTACCCATCCTCAAGTAATCCGCCTATTCATTCTAGCGGGCTGCATTCTTTGTTCGTTTTCAACCTTTGCCAAAGATAAAGAAGACGGAGTGAAATTGGAATGGAAAGCAATTCCGGATTCGGGCGGATACTTGGTCGAGATCAAAGACTCGAACGGAAGAATCACTCGCGAAAAGACCTCTGCAACACAAATCACCGTAGATTTGAAACCGGGAACTTACGAACATCGGATCGGAGTTTTGAACCGATACGGTCGAGTCTCCATTTTTTCATCTTGGATTCCGTTTGACGTCATCCTTTCTCGACCGCCCGTCTTAACTTCCTCGACGAAAAATTCGTATTTGAGTCAAGACCTTCCGGAAACTTTCGAACTGAAAGGTAAATATCTAACCGATGCCACGAAAGTATCTTTGCGAGATTCTAGTGGTGAAGAAATCCAGGTTAAATCCGTAGAATATAGGGATCCCGATACGATCTTAGTTTCCTTCGATAAGAAGAAAATTCCGGAAGGAATTCTTTCTCTGCGATTGGAAAACCCTCGAAACAAAATTACCGAAACCGAAGCTTTCTTACTCGTCGCCGATACTCCGGAGCGACTCGCAGCGTTACAGAAACGATTCACTCCGAAAGAACCGTTCCGTTTCGATTACGGTGCGATCGCAAGATCGGCAGTGCTTCCTGGATGGGGGCAGATATATCAGGAAAAGTCCAAAATTAGATCGTATACCTTTCCGCTTCTAATAGCCGCCGCCGGAGCCTATACGTATTATAAAGGCGAGTCGTACCTTCATTCCGTAAAAGATTACGATGCCGCGCGTAGAACGAACGCGTTGCTGGGTTATAGCGTGGCTCAGACGGGGAATGTCGCCGTATATCCGTTGGCGGTGATTAATTATTTACAAATCCCGAACAAATATAGCGTAGCTTCCTCTTCCTATCATCAAGTCGAACTTTCCATCGGAATATTAGCATTCCTTTATGCTCTTAATCTTGCGGACGCCGCTTTCTTCCCTGGATCGAGACAAGTAAAAATTGAAGGAACGGAAAAGACGGCAACCTGGTCGCCCGTTATCAGAAACGAAAGAGACGGAGGAGGCCTCTATTTCGCCGCTTCCAATCAGCAATATCTACGCCAAAGAGTCGAGGTCGGGGTGCAATTTTCATGGTAGAAAATTATCTACTACATTTACGGCATAAGATCCGTAGATGTTATAGCTTTTCCCGATCGGTCGCCTTTCGATCCGTCATAATCGCATTATTTTCCATGTTCTTTACGGGCTGTTATAAAAAACCGGTCCAAGGTTCCGTAATGGATTTTCTCACGTTTAGTTCCGCATCGGCCGTGTCGACAACTCCCGTACCCGTAAACGTCCAGGTTACCGGCTTAGGAGGAAATACTTTAGTCGTAGGTAATAGTTTAAATGAATCGTTGACTTTCAGTTCCGACGGGATATTGACATTTCCTACGCAGGTTTCTGCAATAAGTTCGTATAACGTGCAGATCCTTTCGGGACCGCCAGCAGCCAGCAATTTGACGTGCAGGATCAATAATCCGAATGGACCGATCACTTATCCATCCACGTTAATCGTAATACAATGCGCCCAGGCATTCAATAATCTGAACGTTACCGTCGTAGGAATTGCCTCGAGTAATACCTCCACCCTATTGATTCAGAATTCTACCGATACGCTCGCCTTTACCGGAAATGGGACCCAAACTTTCACTAATCAAGTAGGAGCCGGTAACGCGTATAATGTTCAAATTTTATCCGCTCCTGCCGGTCATAATTGTGCCGTCACTACCGTACCGAACCCTGGAACGATGCCTAATAGCGCATTTACAATTAACGTAAATTGTCTTAGCGCGATTGCGTTTTCTCCTAATTCCATGCTGGTTCCCCAATCCAACTCGGCTTTCATTAAATTTTCCGCTCACGGTATTAATTCCTGCGTGATCAACGGAGCAGCAGTTATAGCCGGGAGAACAAATATCGGGTCGGGAAACGTCAGTATCACCACCTTAGCGGCGCCTAACGACGATACGATCCAGCTAACTCCAGGTCCTCCGGCTTACTGGGGAATTAGTGCGGGGCAAGTCTTCGTGAACTTGACCGGTTGCAAGGACGGGGCGGGAAATTCCGTAGTGAACCCGACAGGGGTTTGGTACAGCTTTAACGTCACTTCAAACGTTATGTACGTTTCTTTTACAGGCGGAAACGATTTAAATAACTGTAATTCAATTTCGACCGAATGTAAAACGATTCAGAAGGGCGTATCCGCCTGCAACGCAACCGGTGCGGTTTGCTATGTCCTTGTGCAAGGTGGATCGACCTACCCGATCAACGTAACCCTCACCGACCAGATCGTATTGAATGCGAAAACTTCCGTTTTAGGCAGCTATGATTCGACGTTCACCGTTCAGGATTTAAAGAACAATCCATCAATCATTTCTGATAATCAGCCTTGCGCGGGAGCCTATCCCGGAAGTATTTGCACCCCTGTTCTTATAACTACTACCGCACTGACTTCGGCTTCCGACTTCATTCAATTTAGCGGTTTTGTTGTGAAAGCATTACCGAACGCGGACGCTTCCGCGGCAATACTCATCGGAGGAACTGCAGGTCCCGGGCAGATACGAATCGCGGAGAATATTCTGGATGGCGGTCAATCGGGCGCGAGTGCGGCCCTCGGCGGAAAAGTCGGAATTTATATTACGGCTAACGCGAACGTGGCAGTTGCTTATAATTATATCTACGGAGGCTCCGGAAGAAACGTATCCGCCGGCGCGGTAATCGATAGCTCCTCCGTAGTTTTAGCTTATAATCGAATTAACGGAATGCAATCCGCACCGACCGGTTATAGCTCGGGAGTGATCGTCCAAAACTTCAGCGCCGCGAATATGGCTGCAATCGCTAATAATGAAATTAACGGAATTCAATATTTGAATCAAGCGGCGATTCTTCCAGTTATCTCATTCGGAATTCAGGCGACTAGTTCCGCGGATCCGACGAATCTATTCATCTTCAATAATAGCATCTATCTCGGTAATGCGACGTCGGGCGCGTTGGGTAATGCCACAGGAATCGTAGCCCAAAGTCTTGCAGGACTTCCGTACAGTATTTACAATAATCAGATATTCGGAAAATCGGGATCTATTCCAGGTAACGGAGTGGGATTAGCGATCGGAAATTTGCCGGCCGCCGGATCGATAGTACGAGGCAATAATCTATATACGAACATCCAGGCGATCATCGGAGGCACACAATATTCGGTTTGCGGTAATTTTACGCTTTCGTCGACTATCTGTTCGGCGCCGACACTTCCACCCGTCGGTAATTTTGCCAATTCGTATAATGCTAACCCGAATTTTATAGCTGCCACATCGGAAGATTTCGTTTTCTTCCCGAAAACTCCCGGAGCATTAGGAACGCCTTCCTCAACGACTATGCCTTGTACTTCCATGTACGGGGGAGTAACGCCTGCAATTCCGGCGGCTTACCTACCTTTATTCAACTTAGATCTGACTTCCACCGTCAGATCAACAACAGCTTATCCGTTGCAGCCGTTGGGATCAAACGCTATATCCGTCGGAGCCTTTGAACTAAATTCGAACTGTCTCTAGACTTCCTTGGAAGCTAGGTCTTCCCACTCTCCGACTTTCCGAAGGAGCTCTTCCTGGATTTTCGTTAATCTCTCTCCGGAGATCTTCGCTTTCTCGGGAGACGCGGTTCCGGATTGTAAGGTTTCGACAAGAATCCGTTCTTCCGACTCCAACTCCGCGATCTCCTTTTCCAGCGTTTCCAACTTACGCTTGTCTTGATAACCGAGTCCTTTCTTTTTTACGGACGGCGAATCTTTAGAAACGGCGGAGATCTTTTGTTCTTCTCCGTCCGGATTTCTTTCTCGGTAAGACTTGTATTCGAGATATTCGGAATAATTTCCCGGGAACCTCTCGATATCTCCCTTTCCATCCATTATAAATATATAATCAACTACCCTGTCCATAAAATAGCGATCGTGCGATACCACTAAGACGACGCCCGGAAAATCCTGCAGAAAATCCTCCAAGACGGAAAGAGTGGGAATATCCAGGTCGTTCGTAGGTTCGTCAAGGACAAGGAAATTCGGGTTCTTCATCAGTAGAACGACGAGATACAATCTTCTTTTTTCCCCGCCGGAAAGTCTTTCGATCTTCGTCATCTGCAGTTGCGGCGGAAACAGGAACCTTTCCAAGAATTGGGACGCCGACCATAAGGATCCGTCTGCCATTTTTACTGTGGGAGCTACTTCTTCCTTTAGATAATCCAAGACTCTTTTTTCACCGGGTAAATCGCGAGTCAGCTGATCAAAATAGCCGAACGTAGTATTCACTCCCAAAGATACGTCCCCTGAATCAGGCTTTTCCCGACCGGTGACGATATTCAGAAGAGTAGTTTTCCCCGCACCGTTCGGTCCAACGACTCCGATGCGCTCCCGGCTTTTAAAGATATAGGAAAAACCTCCGATAAGAGAAGAAGAATAGGATTTCTTAATATTTTTAAGTTCTAATATTTTTCCTCCCAGCCTTCTTCCGGACACTGAAATATCCAGGACGATATCTTTCCCGCTGTTCTTACGATCCAACACTTCCAATACTCTGTCGGTTCTCGCTTTTTGTTTTGTGCCCCTCGCCTTCGGTTGTCGTTTCAGCCATTCCAATTCCGTTCGTAAAAAAGATTTACGTTTGACTTCCTCTTTTTCCTCCACGATCTGCATCTCCACTTTTTTTTCCAGATACAGATCGTAGTTGCCCGGAAAAACTCGAAACGTCCCTCTCTCGATTTCTAGAATTCTTCCGGCCACTTCCTCCAGGAAATAACGATCGTGAGTTACCAATAAAACCGCTTTTTTGGTCTCTTTCAAATAGTCCTGTAACCACAGAATGGCATCTATGTCTAAATGATTGGTCGGCTCGTCCAAGACCAGAAGATTGGATTCCTCCGTTAACGCCTGGGCTAGCGCGACTTTTTTTACCATTCCGCCGGATAGTTCGCCCATTCTTCTCGAAAAATCAGGAATATTCAATTCTCTTAATAGATTCTTTAAATCCGATTCAAGCCCCCATGCTTGCTTCGAATCCATCTCCGCCATCGCTTCCTGGTATTCTTTTTCAGCTTCGATCCCGCCTTTTTCGAGCAGGCTACAAGCGTCTTCATATCGACGAATGGTTCCCATTAATGGACCGATTCCGGAAAGCACATGCTCTAAAATCGTATAGTTGGAATTGTAGGAAGGAAATTGCGGCAGGTAAGAAATTTTCAGAGTCCGGTTTCTAACGACTTTTCCCTGATCCGGATCCTCCGTGCCTAAAAGAATGCGAAGGAGTGTCGACTTCCCCGAACCGTTAATTCCGAGAAGACCGGTCTTCTCCCCCTCGTCGATGCCGAAACTGACGTCACGAAACAGATTTTTTTCACCGATGGTTTTGGAGATGCGATCGACAGAAAGTAAGTTCACTAACTCTACAAGCTTTCTATAGATACTGAGCGAGCAACCTTTTTCCCGACTTACGTAAGATTGGAGAACCCTATTCGATAATGCACGCCGGTCTCGGACGGGACCAAATTCCAATCCGCCTTCAGTTTCCCGAGCAACATTCCTACCAATTGGAGACCGAGACTTTCCGATTCTTTGATATTGAACCCGGTGGGCAAACCGATTCCGTCATCTCGGACTTCGATAATTAAAGTCCTTTCATTTCGGGTAATTCCTATATTGATATTTCCGGTTCTTTCTCCTGGGAAAGCGTATTTCAGACTATTTGAAACAAGTTCGTTCAGCACCAGAGCTAATGGAATTGCAAAATCTAAATTCAATTTCAACTCGTCCGATTCCACGGTATAATTGACTTTACGACTCGCCCCGAACGATTGAACGAGCGCGACTAAAAGATTATTTAGGTACTCTTGAAAATCAGCATCCGCAATGGATTCGTTTTGGTATAGCTCTTTGTGTATGAGCGCCATTGACTGAATACGTCGTTCGCACTCCTTGATGATCGAAACTAGTTTTGGATCGTCGGTAAATTCTGTCTGAAGACTTAATAGACTAGAAACGACTTGCAGATTATTTTTAACCCTATGATGGATTTCCTTCAGCATCACCTCTTTATCGGTAAGTGAGATCCGCAAAGTTTCTTCGTATTGGTATCGCTCGGTTACGTCCCTGATAACCTGCGCGGCTCCTATCAAATTATGACTGAAATCCCTGATAGAACTATAGTTTATTTCAAGTACGGTATTTTCGTTAACGAGACCCGAAATTCTTCTTTCGACCCGAAAAACCTCTCCTCGCAAAGCTCGGCTCCAATTTTCTATGATCGTGTTTCGTTCCTCAGGATCGGTCAAAAAAATTTCAGGAATACGATCTCCTTCGCTGATTCTCTTTCCGTATAACTTCCAGACCAAAAGCTCGAACGAACTATTACAGGCCATCACCCGCATATCCATGTCGACGGCGCAAATGGAGTCTTTGACTCCTTCGATAATCGCCCGAAGTCTATCGTTCGCTAACATGATTTTTTTGCGTAAATCGTGCAGTTCTTGCTGAGACTTTTTTCTTTCGGAAATATCCCGAAAGATGACCTGCATGAACTTACCGCCCCTTTGTTGGAATGCGCTCCCGGTCACTTCGACTTGAACCTCGCCTCCGTCTTTTGTGAGAAATTTCTCCTCTATCGGAGGCAACGGCATTTCAAATTTAAGAGCGCGTAGCATTCTATCCGAAACTACCTTCTGCGAATCCGGATGAACAAAATCAAAAACCGATCTGCCTTCGATTTCCTCCAAGGAAGAATATCCTAATATTCTTAAGCCGGCTTCATTCAGATAAAGTAATTTTCCTTCGGAATGAAGTCCGATTCCGTCGGGACACACTTCCACCAATTTCCGATATTTTTCTTCGCTCGCTAATAACGCCGTTTCCCAGACTGTTCGTAAAGTTACGTCTTTTAGGAAAATGACTGCTTCTTTTATCGAACCTTCCTTCTTTAGCGGCGCGAACGAAACTTCCAACTCGGAGTT
Organism: Leptospira fainei serovar Hurstbridge str. BUT 6; assembly: GCF_000306235.2. Taxonomy (NCBI): domain Bacteria; kingdom Pseudomonadati; phylum Spirochaetota; class Leptospiria; order Leptospirales; family Leptospiraceae; genus Leptospira; species Leptospira fainei. Next base: position 195,404 of record NZ_AKWZ02000003.1, on the reverse strand, counting down.
CATTTCAGTAGGGAACAGTCGACTAAAATGCCATTTTCCTTTCTCTCCCGCAAAGGCTTTCTCGAGCTGCGAATTGAATATTTCCCGGTGTTCGGGAGAAAGCAGGGACGAAATATTAATTCCCTTATAGAGGGATATTCCGAATTGATTTTTAACCTCCTGCCTACCGGAGGAGTTCACATATTGAATGATGCCGGCTTGATTTAATTGGATGACCCATTCGTCGGTACTATCCAGTAGAATTTGGATGTAATCCAATTGGTCCCGAAGTATGATTTCGTTCTTCTTTCGTAAGGTGATATCCTGAATGGATCCGTAAATTTGAATCACCCGATGCGTATCGGGATTTAGGACGGGTTTTCCGTGATCGCGAATCCAAAGTACCTCGCCGTTCTCGTTCAAAATTCTGTATTCTTGAACTGAAGGTTTTCCGGTCAGGAGTGTTTTGACTTTCTCCGAAACCAATCCCTTATCTTCGGGATGAACGTTCAATAATCGATCGATAGGAAGTCTATTTTTTTTATTAAACGGCTTCTTCCCGAAGAATCGCCAGAAACTTTCATTCGCCCAACCGACTTGAAATTGATAATCCTCCGATACGTCTAAGCGATAAATAAAATCGTACGTGACCTCCGGCAAAAATGAGCGTACCTCTTCGTAGGATTCTTTTCCAAACAAACGTTTTGTAGACCAATTTCGAAGCCAAGCAAACGTCATTATAATCCTAAGAGCGCGTCGAAGCTTTCGCCCTTCCATTCTGGACAGATTACTAAATCAGCCACTATTTCCTCGATTGATTTTTGTAACGCTTAGCCAATATGCGCAATTTGCGGTATAATATTCCATAGTTTAGACATTACTTAATTTCGGTAAAGAAGTCGGTAACTGCGTCCCATAATAGAAAGAATGTGTTCTATTCCAAACTGAAAATGAGATCTACGGGGAGGCAAAAGCAGGTATTGCACTAAACAAAGTATGAGCCCAACTCAAGAAACGGATACTTCAACGACTACTCGAACGCTTCGGATTCTCATTGCAGAAGACGATCATATCAACCAGGTCATTGCGAAAAGGATGTTTCAGAAATCCGGGTACGAAGTCGAAATCGTAAGTAACGGGCTGGAAGTATTAACCGCAATTCGCCAAAAGAAATACGATATCATTTATCTCGACCTTATTATGCCTGATTTGGGCGGATTCGAAACCGCCCGCAGATTACGCATGGAATTCAAGGAATCACCCGAACCCCCTTGGATCGTCGCCCTAACGGCCATGTCCTTAGCCGATGAATTCGAGGAGTATTTGGAATCGGGAATGGATTCCTTCATTTCGAAGCCGTATAAATTGGAAGATATTCGCGATTCGATAAATGACTATCTCTTAAGAAAATCCAAATAGATATTAGCGACTTCAACCGGCTTTTCCATCATCGGGACATGCCCCACGTTTTTTAAAATCACCTTCTCGGAATGTGCAATCCCCTTTTCCAAAACGCCCGCTCCTGATACGCTGAGAACGCGATCAGTATCCCCCCAAAGGATCAATGTCTTCGATTTTATCGATTTCATATTTTCCTGAAGCGGAAATCCCTTGCGAATATCTTTAAATACGATTTTATTAAACTCGGCGTTTTTAATCGCTCTTTCGGCGAAATACCCTTTTAGAATCGAAGGCACCTTGGGAGGAGTCACGAATAGGAACTTCATTAATTCTTCGAACTCGTCGGCATTGCTGACAATTAGATTATTTTTTCCCTTCTCCATATTTTTAGAGAGCTCGCTTTTTTCCGGACTATCGATCCCGCTAGGAGCGAATAGGCCGAGAGAAAGGATTTTCTCCGGGTATTTGGCGGCAAATACTCCTGATATACATCCTCCCATGGAATTTCCAACGATATGAAATTTATCCCATCCGATAGCTTTCGTAAATTGATCCAATCGTTCGGCTTGTTGAACGATCGAATACCCTTGATCCGGCAGTCTTTCGTTCTCTCCGAAGCCGGGCAAATCCACTGCGATAACGTCGTATTGCTTCGTCAACCCTGCGGCAAACCGAGTCCAACTATCCTTATCCGCACCGAAGCCGTGAACCAATAAAATCTTTTCTTTGCCCTTACCGCCTTCCAAGTAAACCCAATTCCAAGGAGTTTGTTTTAACTCCTTCTTCTCGAGGTTGGATTTCCAACGCTCATATCCGAATCCTAATTGGACAAGCGTTCCCGAGCAGGAAACAAAGGCTAAGCTAAATAGCAAGAATAGAAGAACGATACGAGTCAAAGCGGTTTTCATTGAAGTTTCTCTAGGATAAATTTTAAGAATAACGTTTTTTAAGTTCTCTCGCGTATGCGAGATCGTGGGTGAGTAATCTCATCCTTTTTACAAGGTAAGTCGTAATGCTCTTATAGAATTTTAGCGCTAATTCCTTATCTTCGTCCAAAGTTTTTTGCAAATGTTCAAAAGGAATTTCCAACAATTCGCAGCGTTCCATCGCTTCTACCGTTCCAGCGCGTTTCCCCTGATCTAAAAATGGAAATTCCCCGAAATGATCTCCCGTTGCAATCGTTGTCACATTTACATCGGTTCCTTTTTCGGTTGAAGTCAGAATTTTAAGAGTTCCGTACATAACGACGTAAAAGGCCTTTGCTTCGTTTCCCTCTTGGTAAACCGATTCACCTTGCTCTAAGACCTTGTATTTTGTTTTTTCCGCAAGCTTTGAAAGATCATCTTTGGAGAAACTGGAAAAAAGATAAATGCCTTGCAGAATTTCTTCAATTGAATGTTGCATAGAATTTCCTTATGAAAAACCGAGTCTAGCTCCCGGAAAAAAACCTTCAAGCTACTTTCCTCGTCGACTACCGAGAATTCAGTCATCCGAATTTTATCGCAACGGAGCGTTGATGTTTCGAACCGGATGGAAACGTCGGAAAATACGTCTAAAAGTCTTTTTTCGGGAGCATTAGCGGTAGGAGTTTCATTCAGGGATTCGGAGCGTGAACTCAATCCCGTTGTCGGTTTTAAAGTCCGACTTTGCGCGCAATTGTCTAGTCAAGATATCGATTAATTGCAGACCGATCGAACCCGATTTTTCCGGGAAGCTCCGATCGTAGCAAACTCCGTTATCATCGTACTTTAACACTAATCCGCGTTCATCCGATTCGAGTCGAATCCTGATTTTTCCGGTGCGATCTCCGGGAAATCCATATTTAACGGAATTTGTTAAAAGCTCATTTAGGATCAAACCTAACGGTATCGCCTTTTCAACCGTTACCTTCGAAGGTAGAATCTCCAGATCGAATGCGATTCTCTGCGACGCCTCGTACATCCGAATTAAAGTAAAGGATAAGGAGCTGAAGTAATTATTTAAATCGACGTCCGTAAAATTATCGGATCGGTATAGTTCGGAGTGCACCAGCGCCATAGACTTGACTCGGCTTTCACTTTCCAACAATGCGCTCCTTAATGTCGGATCCTCGTAATTTTCATACTGTAGACCGAGTAGACTTGCAATGACTTGCAGATTGTTTTTCACACGGTGGTGAATTTCTTGGAGCAAGACCTGTTTTTCTCCCAGTGATTTTTCCAACTCCTTCGTGATCCGATTTCGTTCCGTAACGTCTCGAACGATTCCCATGGCTTTGTCCGAATCCAATAAGACGGCATTGATTTCGCAATCAATAAGACTTCCCTGTTTGGATTTGAACTTTCTTTGTAATGTGACCGGCTTGCCTACGATCAAATTAGGCATCTCCTTCAACGTTTCCTGCCAACTCTCCGAATCCAACACCGTCTCTAACGTGAAGGAAAGAAGCTCTTCCTTCGAATAATTCAGCAGCTCTTCAAAACGACGGTTTACTTCCAGTAATTTAGCGTCTCTGTCGGTGATTACGATCGCGTCGGACGCATTCTCGACGATGGATCGATATTTCTTCTCGTTCTCCTCCAGTTTTGTCACCGCCTCTACTCGGTCGGTGACATCATGAAGAATCGAAAAGACCAATACTTTGTCGTTCAATCGGATCGGGCCGGTATACACCTCCATTTCACGGATCTCGCCATTTTTCAATCGATGCTTGAATAAGGAATAGTGGCGGGATTCCAATGCGGCGCTATGCACCGCCTCGTAAACCAACTCCTCGGATAGAATATTAATATCGGTAATCTTCAGATTCAAGAGCTCTTCTCTGGAATACCCGTAGAAAAGACTCGCGGCTTCGTTCGCATAAACGATGGCGCCCGTATCAGGATCCAAGATCCATTTGATGGCTTGGTTCGTTTCGAACACTTGACGAAACGGAAAATCGTTGGAAAACAAATCCTTTAGGAAATTTTCCGCAGCTGCTCCCGAATCGTCCGGAGTAAGCTCCAGCCAATATTGATCCTGTATTCTTTTCCAATTTGCGAGCACATCCGATCCAGTGGAAGAAACTGAAACAAACTCGGGTTTCCAACTTAAAGTGGCCATTCCGGATTGGCCCTGAACGGCTTGAGTGTCGTTTAATAAATCTCCGATCTTTTTTCCTTTCCATCTGTCTTCAGGCAGATTCATCGCAAGAATTGCGCCTTCGGGAGTGTGTAGAATAATCCATTGATTCATGAGAGAAAGAACACGGACAAATCTTGGGGAATTATAGAAAGACAACTTATTCCTAAGAGAAAGGATTTTCGCAGGTAGCCTTTTTTAGAAACGATTTTACTTCGGGGAATTTCCGAAAAAGGACTTGCAGCCGTTTCCCTCGAACGGGACTTTGCAAAAGTGTCCACGATTATAGCGGACGCTACAGGAATTGAAAACATGGACTTAACCTTCTTCAGTCAAAATAAAGAGCTAATCGGTATTATCATGATGCCATTCACCTACGGATTCGTGGGTTGGTTTACCAACGTAGTCGCACTGAAGATGACCTTTTATCCGTTAGAATTCGTCGGAATCCCGCCATATCTAGGGTGGCAAGGAATCGTTCCGAAGAAATCCCAAAAGCTGGCATTAAAATCCGTGAATATTATGACGGAAAGATTGATCAAAGTAGAGGATTTTTTTTCCAAAGTCGATCCCGAACAACTGGAAAAGGAATTTCAACCCGTTCTGGACGGATTGGTTCCTTCTGCGACAAAGGAAATCATACATCATATCAATCCCGATATGCGTAAGCATTTGGAGAACGGACACGAAGAGGAAATCATAAGGGCCGTTCAGGAAAAATGCGCACATACGGTTCGGAATATTATGGTCCAGGTTAAGGAAAACGTCTCCTCCGTTTTTAATTTCCGTTCCCTGGTTCTTCGAAAGCTCACCGGTCCGAATGTAAAAAGGATCGTGGATATCTTTGAAGAAGTAGGTTCGAAAGAATTTACGTTCATCGAAAGATGCGGTTGGTATCTGGGTGGAGCCTTAGGAATCCTTCAGGCCGTTCTTTGGGAATTCTTCCCCGTTTGGTGGACTCTCCCGATCCAAGGGGTTATTGTAGGATATATTACGAACTGGGTTGCATTGACCATGATTTTTCGGCCTTTGTACGAGAAACGATTCGGTCCGATTAAATACCGAGGTCTATTCCTAGCTCGGCAGGAAGAAGTATCTCGAAAGTATTCGAACGTGTTCGCAACGCAGGTATTGACTGCGAGAAACGTTCTGGAGGAAATTCTCTACAAGCGGGCTGCAAGAACTTTAGTAGAAACTATCCAAGAGGAAACGGTAACCGCAGCAAACAATTTGCATTTAAACGGAAATTTGGATTCGGAGAACGGTAAAGGAGAAGACTCCGATTTTGAAACCACGAAGAAAGAAGTGATCCGTAACGTGAGTGATACTCTCGCGAATAGTTCCAGCAAATTGGAAAGTTATATGGGACGGGCTATGAGTATCGAGAATAATATGTTCAAGAGAATGAAAGATCTCCCTCCTGAAGAGTTCGAACCTATTCTCCGCTCGGCATTCCAGGAAGACGAATACGTATTGATTCTGATCGGTTCCGTGTTAGGCGCAATCGTAGGTCTTTTCCAGGGGCTTTATATGCTTTTCGTAGCTTAATCATATGAAAGAAATTCGAGTCAAAGAACACGACCCTGAAACTTTTCTCAGAAAACTGAGGAAAGCAGTCTCTGCGGGAGAGTTACGCGCTCTAACTAGCTTCGATCTGGAAGGCGACGATTTTTGTATCCGCTTTTCGGGATTGGGGGAATCTCGGATTTGGTACAAGTTAGAAAGAACGCACGACGGTTTTTCCGCGATTAAACGTAAAGAAAAGATCGCTTTACTTCATCAGGCCTTTCGAGGAGAGATGGAAAAGAATCTAGGAAATATTCTACGTCGACTTGGTGCGGATATTTCATAATTATTACAAATGTCACAGTCACATAGGGAACCCAAGTTCGCCCTACTTCCTTCCGGAATCCGTTTAGCTTATGATAAGTTTCCGGGAAAACATAAGATTCCTCTCTTCTGTATTCACGGTCTTACCGGTAATTTACGAAATTTTGAACCGATCGCGCACACCCTTTCCAAGAAAGGAATTACTGTCATCACTTACGATTTGCGCGGAAGAGGTCATTCGGATAAACCCGAAGGAGAATATTCGGCAAGGATACACGCCCGGGACTTGAAAGATCTTGCCCAGGTATTGGGATACAAACGCATTGCAGTATTGTCCCACTCGTTGGGTTGCTGGGTCGCATTACGACTGGCGGAGCTCTCGCCTCAGCTCTTGGAAAAGGTCATATTAGTCGACGGAGGCGGCGCATTATCGCCGCGACGAAAGTTTTCTAATCTTTTAATGATCCGTTCCTCTTTGGCCCGCCTCGGCAGGGTGGTTCCTAGCAAAGAAATATATCTTGCCGAAGCGAAAAAATCGCCTATTCTCTCGGCTTGGAACGAGGATATTCGAAATTTCCTGCAATACGAACTCGAACCGATCGGAACGCTTTCCAAATATCTTGGTCCAAGAGAGGAATCGGGACCGTTCGGTCCCGTGCAATGTTCTCTTCCTCCTAGAGTGGCGGAATCCGAACTGCAAAGTATGGGCGGTTCCATACACCCGATCGGGATTTTTCGTAGATTTTTGAAAAACCCGATTTCAAGCCTCAGAATATTAAAAGAAAATAATATACTCCCCTATTCGGCGTTGACTTGTCCGGTATTGGTTGTTCGGGCCGGAAAGCCGAATTTCAAACCCGGAGACGAATTGCTTCCGGACAGCGCAGTTGAAAAAATGAGGAGAGAAATGCGGGATTTTAGGTTACTGGAAGTTCCGGATAAAAATCATTACGAAGTAGTTCTGCTCGAGGATAAATTAAGGGACAAAGAAATTTACGATTTCTTAATCCGTTAAAACGGCAATCCTGAATCGATGTCGGCGATGATTCTTCCCTTTGTCTGAAACAGAAAATACGTTAGGGCAAGTATCGCCGCGAGAACGATCCCCGCAAACCACCGATTGTATTCCTCTTTGGAGAAAATCTCTCCTTCTCCTACTACAGGCCTGGTTTTGGGACGCAACGGAAATCCGTATTTTTTGGCAAGTTCTTCGATCTCGGTCAAATGAATGACAGGCACATCCTCTATTAGGAATCGAGTCATTACCGAATCGATTTTAGCAGCGCCCGGAGGGAGCGTTTTGTTGAGCCCCGGCTTAAAACTCAGCTTACCTGCTTTCGTTCCAACCGAGATCGTTCCGCCGCCTACGTTGATATAAGCCTGAAACGACTCTCCCTTTGCCCCGTTCTTAAATCGACGCATTCTCTCGTCAAGACTAGTGGTAAAAGAATCTCCGCTTAGGAGGGGGAGAGAATTACGCCTAACCGATTCGTCCAATAGACGTTTACCTTCAGGCGAAATTCCCAGGGCTCGATCTTCCAGCCCTCCGTAGCTCAACGCTATAGAGCGATATGGAAAGACTTTTTCCTTGAACAATTCCTGTTCCATATCCGGCCAAAGAAATTCCGGATCGTTTGCTCCCCATTGCGAGGAGGACAAGCTGGAAATCGAAACAAGCTTTAAATTCAAGGACTTTGCAGCGGCATAGACGCAAACATTCAGCGCGGGAAAGGAGCCGGATAGACCGACCGCAACCGTTCCTCCGTCTTCTACGCCAGCCTTTTTTAAGAGATCCACCAGCAATCCCGCAAAATTCGGATTCACCGAAGTTTGTTTAGCGGTAATGATTCCAGTATTACTCGTAACGGGCGTCAAAAAAGATCCGATCAAACCCGAACGAGCCGGATCGAATTCAGGATCTAGAATTCTCCCCTTTTCGATTCTCATATTGCGAATCAGAGTAAACGCTTCATCCGCCGTTCTAGACGCCTCCATTTTCTGTGCGTAGTACGGTTGTCTTTGCTGGATCTTAAATGTTTCCACTAAAAATAATCCGAAGACCGAGATTCCTGCGATTAATAGATAAGTTTTCAATGAAGCGGAAGTGGGTCGCCAATAGATTTTCTTCACGGTTGAAATTCTCCACCCAGAATTAAAATCAGTATCAATCGTACGATTACCGCACCGGTCAGAAGTACGGAGATAGTTTCCCAGACTCCTTGCCGATCCATCCAAAGTGCGATTAGTCCCGGGATAATATGCCCTACCACCTTTGCTTCATCGGTAAAATGCAAGGGAGTAATCGAAACTCCGGCAAAATGATTACGGCGAAGAAACTCCTGGAACAATGCGCCTAAAACAAACCCCGTAAGAAGCAAAAACGCGGTTTTACGTTTTCCATAAAGAATCGTAACTCCGGAAACGAGTTTACCGATCCCGAACGTTAATGCGCCTAATCCGATCGTTATGAGAATATCCAAAGGATGATGCAATTGTAGAGCGATATAACCCGGGACTACTAATCCGCCTGCAGCAATTCCGAAGAACTCGGCGAACGCGAGGCTGACAAACAAGCCGATCCCGATTGCTAATGTTAATAAATCCATTATCTCAATCCTATCGGTTCGCTGCGGTTTTTAAAAGTCCGAACCAAAGAAAGTCCCAACCCTCCGATATTTCCGATACCTACGAATAATGTCGTTTTGCTACCCAGCGCTAAGGCCATTTCAAAAATTTCGATATCGGACATGTCTTCCGCAAAATGCAATTTTGAAGCGGGAACTCCTGTATCAAGAGCGCCCTTTGCAAAAATATGAGTCCCTGTTCCGACAATGAGATAAGCTTCGGGTGAATTTTCCCGCCATGAGCCGACTTCGTTTCCGAGCTGCAAAGATCGATCCGGACGATCGGGCCTGCAATTCACGATTGCAATCTTACTTTGAACTTCCGGAAAAGCGGAACTTGCCATCCTCCAGACTCGCCTGGTAGAAGCGGGATCATTTGCGGCAAAACCGTTTACAAAATAGATCGACCTGCCGAAAAAATCCATCCTGTAAGCGGCCGTTGCGCCTAGATCGGGAATCGCTTTCTGCATACCATTAAGCGCTATTTGTCGGTCTACTCCTATGGAATCGCATACTCGGAGAGCTAAATTCACGTTTTCCCGATGCTCGTAATAGGAGAATCCGCGCAAGTCCTCCTCCGTAACCGATTCGATTTCATTTGGAACGGAGGTGATTAATTCTGTATCCCGATCCAAGCATATATTTTCTATTATGGGCAAAAATTCCCCTTCCGACGTGAATAGTTTCTGATTGGGCGGAATGGTTGCGCCTAACGCGAGAGCAACGTCTTCCTTTTCGGGTCCCATGATTTCCAAATGGTCCTCTCCGATATTCGTGATAACCGTATGTGTTGCCCGAACGAGCTTATTCTCCGAGACCCATTGATTCTGCGGAAGTAACGCCATACATTCCAAAACGACGGCCTCGGCGGATTGTTCAGCCGCAAGTTTCAGTATCTTAAGCTGTTCTAGTATATTAGCTCTGCCGACGCGATATACCGACTTCTCGCTGCCGTCCGGAAATACGACTTTCGGGAGTGTTCCTGTCGTTTTTGCTACGGTTCTGATGCCCGCCTCCCTCAATCCGGCGGCGATCAATCGAGTCACCGAACTTTTTCCTCTCGTTCCGTTAACATGAATGCGAATCGGAATTTTTTTTAGAATTTGTCTATGGCTGCGGTATTCCCAACAACCGTAAAAGAATAAAACTGATAGAAGGAAGGATAGCACGAAGATTTCAATCACGGCGAGGGATAACCTTCCACAGGCGTCGAGTCAAACAAGTCATTTTATGAAAGAGTAATGGAAATCAAAGTTATATCGTCCTGAGGATCCTTATTTCCAAGATGAGCTTTCATGTCTTTTATGAGTCGATCGTGCAATGATTTTCCTTCCAAACCGGAAGTCTTGTAAATAAGTTCGATCCGTTCTTCTCCGAATGGATTCTGATGGGAATCAAACTCTTCGAAAATTCCGTCGGTAATCATCAGGATAGAATCGCCCGGCTGATACGTACGATCTTCCTCCGTAAAAACCATATCGGTATTGAGACCGACGAGAGATCCTGTACGTTCCAGCAACTCGATTTTATCCTTGGATTTCCAAAACAACGCAGGGTGCCCCGCCGAGGCGAATTTAAATTCATTTTTCTGGGTATCGATATCCAAGATAAAGCAGGAAAAATACATTTGTAGACTTTTGAAATTTCTACAGTAATCGAAGTTGATCCCGGCAAGTAATTCCTTTGGAGAATTCGCTGTATATTTGATCGGTTCATACACGCCTTTAATGGTCATAGTCACAAGCGCCGCCTGTACTCCATGCCCTGTAGCGTCCGCTAGAAGAATTCTTAGTACGCCTGGCCGGACTTCGAATACGTCATACCAATCGCCTCCCACGTCCATGACCGGTAAATAGGTCACAAACGTAGAAGCTCCTACAATCGATGCGTCAATCGGAGGAAGAAGGCTATTTTGAACCCGCTTCGCAAGATTTAATTCCTCCTTCATCGCCGTATAAAATCGAGAGAGTTCTTTTGATCTAGCCCGAACCTGAGCCTCGAGGTTATGAAGAAGATGATTGCGCTCCCTATCGACCTGTCTTAATTCTTCTACCGTGCTTCGGAGTTTGCGTCCGGTTCGAATTCTTTCGGTAATATTTCGCACGATTATGGTAAAACCTTCTCCCGAGGAAGTTTTCATCCGAGAAATCGCCGCTTCCAAGAGAGGCTCGCTGCCGTCCTTCCGCCTGCCTCTGAAAGGACCGAAAACTCCTTTTTCGGGAATCTCGGCTAATCTCTTCAATACAGGCCCACCCCATTTTTTATGTCTTTCCGGCAGCAGAAATTTGATGTGTCGGTTCATCACTTCCCAACTGCTGTAGGAGAATAATTCCTCCGCTGCAGGATTCATAAGGACGATTTCCATTGCAGCGTTAAGCGAAAGGATCGGTTCCAACGAAGTACGAACGAGCTCGGAAAGCCTTTCCTCCGATTCTCTCAATTTGACTTCGCCTGATTTTCTAGATGTGACGTCCCTAAAATAAACTGCAAGGTCTTCGATGGACGGGAAGATCCGAACCTCGTACCAAGTCCCATCGGTGGCATCCAATAATTCCAAATCCTTCGGTAATCCGGATCTCTTACAGTCGATAATCGTAGGAAATAATAATGTGTCGGAAAACTGGGGTAAAATTTCGGCGATTCGCTTACCGACTAGATTTTCTCGGATTACATCCAAGAGTCGTTCAGCTTCGAAATTCGCGTAGATTATCCTGAGTTCCTGATCCAAGGAGAGAAACGCATCGGTAATCCGCTCAAGAATACGAATTACGTCCTTTCTGGACGCGGAACGAAACGCCGCTTTAGCAGTCGTCGGATCTTTACTGGGTTCGGAAGACATAGGCGCGACACTTACGTTCTTTCCTTAATTAGGGTTGGTCAAGAAATCTTTTCGGCCACCGGTAGGATTACATGAAAGCACGCGAATTCCCCTTCTTCCGTTTCGAACTCGATTTCTCCTCCTAAGTCTTTGACTATGTCGTAACTAATTGAAAGACCGAGTCCGGTTCCGACCGATGTCGGTTTAGTCGTAAAGAAAGGATCGAATATTCTCGTTAAATTTTCCTTCTTGATTCCCGTTCCGGCATCTTCCACAGTAATCTTCAGGAAACGGGCCCCGTCTTTCAAAATAAGAACTTGCGAAAAGCGAAGTTTTTTACGCGGATCCGCGGACGGGTATTTTTCATTGAGAGAATCTCTAGCATTGGTAATTAAATTCAAGAAGACTTGCTTTAACCTTTGAGGCTCGGCGAATACGTAAGGTATTTCATTCCGAACATCAATGAGACTGGAAAGGTTTTCAACCGCGATTCCGTCTTTTAGTATAAAAGGTAAAAGAAGCTGAACCGAGAAATACAGCGAATCCCCCGCCTTGACGTGAAGTTTTTCGCCCTCTTCTTTATGCACAAATCCTAATAGACTTTTTACGATTCCCGAAATTCTTTCGCTCTCTCGGATGATGACATCCAGATTTTTTCGCAACGGTTCGTTCATTCGTAACTGATCTCTTACGATTTCGGCGTAGTTTAATATACCCGTTAACGGGTTATTAATTTCGTGAGCAACGCCTGCCGCGAGCGTTCCGAGTGCTTCCAATTTTTGTCTATGTCTTTCCGATTCCATTCTTTTAAGACGATCGGAGTCCGACTCCTTTTGTTCGGTCGTATCCGTGATGAGGAGAACGATTGCTTGAACTTCACCAAGCTTAGTAACCGGTGAAATTCTAACGAAGTAATGTCGTCTTTTCCCCGTAAGATCACTCCAAAGTTCCCATGAATTCGGCTTACGGGATTTGACGGCGTGGCTCATTAAAGTTTTGAACCGTCGACTTTCTACAGGAATCAATAGATCATACACGCTTTTCCCGATAAAGGTCTCCACTGCGGATCCCGTAATGGTTTTACTGAGAAATAGGATGTTTCCGGTTAAATCCAGAACCGCAATCGAATCCATACCTTCGACAAGAATCGATTTCCATCGACAATCGGCATCCGGATGATCGTAGGCCCTGAGTAGTCCCTCATCGTCAAGTTCCTGAAGTTGAACAAGAATTTTCCCATTTCCGTCGATATCTCTCAAATCGTTGGCACGAGCGTAAACGCTGACATATCCGTCGAGGGTCTTTAGTCTAGTCCGAATTTTTGAAGAATTACTTTTTTGTTTCTTAGGAAGGCTTAAAAACAACTCCATTAAGCTTTCGCGATCGTCCGGATGAGCGAATTCCGCCCAATGAAAACGATTTTCAACTTCCTTTTTTTTGTAACCCGATAGAAGTTCGAACTGATGATTTACGAGTCGGATCAATCCTGTTTTATCGATTAATAAGGACGCGATCGGTAAATCGTCAAATAGATCGGAGGGTTGTTTATAAGGAGATTCTAATAAATCAAAATTTTCTTTCACTCTACCCGATCCCTGTTCGAGGAAACTTTCCCCTATTACATTCGAAGATCGTTATGAAAGAAATATTACAAAATCGATAAAAATTAAGGAAGCGCTGCCGGCGGATTCATGTGACCATCATCCGCCGGTTTGACACAAAGATGTCAGTAGACCTTCAGAAGTTCTACTTCAAAGATTAAAGTTGAATTGGGCGGAATATCCGCACCGGCGCCTTTACTTCCGTATCCGAGCTCGGGGGGAATGGTAAGTTTTCTTACTCCGCCTTCCTTCATTCCTTGAACTCCCTTGTCCCAACCTCTTATCACTTGTCCGGATCCGAGGTCGAAGCTAAAGGGTTTTCCCCGGTCTTTGGAGCTGTCGAACTTCTTTCCAGTCGTAAGCCAGCCGGTATAATGAACGGTTACGTTGGATCCGTTGAAAGCTTCCTTACCGGTACCTTTCTTAATATCCTTGATAACCAAACCGGGAGCTTGGGCAAAGAGTAAGCCTGCTCCGGCAAGGCAGACCATGAACGTGATGAGTAAGATCGTTTTTTGTGAGTTGATTCCTTTTTTTATCATTTTCCTCTACCTCCTGTCCGTCGAATACCGGATCCGGAAAATCCACCTTTAGTTTGGCTGCCTAGAACTTTAGTTCCACCGGCCCCACCTTTTACCGAATTCTTTTTATCGAACTCTTTCTTCCATTCTTCGGAATCCACAACGGCCAGGGCTTTTCCGGCAATTTCCTTTTTATTCAAAGCTTCCAAAGCCTTCTTAGCGGCTTCGTCCTCTAATTCCAAAGAGCCGTAACCTAAAGAACGTCCTGTCAGTTTGTCCTTTTTAATCAGGACATGCTGAACTTCCCCGTACTGGGAAAAAAGTTTCTTTAAGTCTTCTTCAGACCATTCCTGGGGAAGGTTTCCCACGGAAATTTTCATACCGCCTCCTTATTCATTTTTTACGACGAATTAATCCGCTCCCGACTCCCGATGTCGTCGTTGAAACGGCTTTAGTAAATCCATTCTCCAGAATCGGAAGGAATCCGAAACTCGAATTCGATATCCCTTCCTTGAAAAAAGAGACATCCGATCATTTACCGATCGTTCCCCCGAGTGATTTCCAAAGCCGCTTAAAATAAGATCAGGAAATTTAGGTTGAGGTTGCCCGATTCCCTGAAAAAGTTCAAAAAACAGCGATTCAGGGCAACTTTCCCCTGACTGATTTACAGGTACATATTATATGGATATTTTTCTAATCATCGTAGGAGTAATGGCCGTCCTTGGGGTCATGGACCTTCTTGTCGGTGTCTCGAACGACGCGGTAAATTTTACCAATTCAGCAGTCGGCGCGAGGGCGGCGTCCAGGCGATCGATTCTAATCATCTCCGCAGTCGGAATTCTATTCGGAGCTTTAAGTTCCAGCGGAATGATGGAAGTGGCGAGAAAAGGAATTTTCCATCCGGAATACTTTAGCCTCGGCGAGCTCATGTTTCTGTTCTTAGCGGTAATGGTTGCCGACATTATTCTGTTGGACCTATACAATACTCTCGGCCTACCCACTTCCACCACGGTCTCTCTGGTATTTGAATTACTGGGCGCCTCGCTCGCGATGGCGATTCTAAAAACGGAAACGATTAACGACGCATTCCGTATCATCAATGCCGAAAGCGCATTAAAGATTATCTTTGGTATTGTGTTTTCAGTAATCTTCGCCTTTTTTGCCGGATTATTTTTGATGTTTATTTTCCGGCTTATATTCAGCTTCAGACTGGAAAAAACGATTCGGTTATTCGGAGGAATATTCGCAGGTTTAGCGACCACAATCGTCATCTTCTTCGTTCTACTAACCGCAATGAAGGGCTCGACGCTCATTAATAAAGACCTGCTACAATGGATAAGCGATAACTTTCGACAAATTATCATAACGTCCTTAATCGGATTTTCTATCTTCTTTCAGATCCTCGTATTTTCCGGCGTAAATGTTCTCAAATTCGTAGTACTATTGGGAACTGCATCCTTAGCCATGGCGTTTGCAAGTAACGACTTGGTGAATTTCATCGGTGTTCCGATTGCCAGCCTTCAGACTCACGAGTTGATCAAGCTTTCGAATTGGAACGCGAATACCCTAGCGGTAGGATTGGCGGGAGAAGTTCCGACGCCTAACTTGCTTCTTTTAGGCGCGGCGCTGATCATGATCTTTTCCCTTTTTCGCTCAAAGAAGGCGGAAACGGTCACTCAAACCGAGGTTAGCCTCGGCTCTCAAGGAGAAACGATCGAAAGTTTCCAAAGCAGTCTTGTCGCGAGAGTTTTTGTTCAAATCGCGTTAGGAATTTATCGGCCGATCAAGATTATTCTCCCTAAAGGAATCAGAACCTGGATCGGTGAAAGATTCTCCAATGTGGCTTCCAAAGAAATCGTTAAAATCCATGAGAACGACGCATTCGACTTGGTTCGAGCTTCCGTAAATATTCTGATCGCTTCCGGATTAATTTTGATCGGAACGATTCAAAAGCTCCCGCTATCTACGACATTCGTAACCTTCATGGTGGCGATGGGAACATCCTTGGCGGACGGCGCTTGGCAAAAAGAAAACGCAGTCAACCGGGTCAGCGGAGTCCTAACTGTGGTCGGCGGATGGTTTATGACCGCAATCTTTGCTTCGATGATGGGCGCTGTGCTAGCGACTACTTTCTTTTACTTCGGCTTTCCTGCAGTAGTCGCCGTACTCGCTGGAACTCTTTTCCTAGTTTTACTTTTCAACAGAATTCACGGAAAGCGAAAGGCCGATTACGATGAAAATATCGAGAAACTAGTCAATATAAACCGTCATCCGGAAAAAGCACTGGCAAAGACAGTATCATCAATTCTAGGCAGTTTGATCGTAGCCAAAAAAGCGATGAATAATGTATATTCAGGTTTCATAAACGGAAAGAAGAAAGATTTTAAGCAAACCGGAAAATTACTTAAAAACATCAAGAAGATGTATGAGAATTCCATATCCAGCTTTCTAACCTTAGCCGATAAACATTTCGACGAAAGCGAATTCCAATCCATTCATCCGGTAACGAATGCGCTCGGATACATCGATCGAATCGCCGAAAATATTACGAATATCTTAAGAAGTAGCTCTAACAATATAGATTCGTTCCGCTCCGGATTAAGTAAGGACGAACGTGAGGACTTAAAAGACCTACGGAAGCTTGCCGAAGAAGGATTCGAACTACTCGTAGACTCCGATAAAATCCCGAGCCTTTTGGATAAGGCCAGATCCAAAAAGAAGGTCAAAGAGCTCTCCGATATCAAAATTCGTATCTATAAGAATCAAATGAGGCGGATCAGAAAAGGTGATAGCCGACTTAAATCAAGCGCTTCCTATTTCGTGGTCGTAGAGGAACTAGTCGATATCAACGAAAATCTAATGGGTCTTGCGGAAGAATTGCATAGCGTCCTCCCTTGGGCCGAAGAGAAGAGAAAACAATTACAAAAAAATAATAATATCTCCAACGGACGCAATGCCTTGCTTTCCTTCGAAGAGAAAAAAGACAAAGGTAAGAAAAAGAAGAAAAAGAAACTAAAGGCCTAAATCGCCGCCTAAATCGATCGGCTACAAAACAAAACCCTGCCAAAAGCAAAGGCAGGGTTTTTGGTCTTTACTCGGAAAAAAAACCGAGCGATCCGATCTTTCCTTATTCCGATGCGATTATTAACCGAATAGAATCGGCCCGAATGCGGTCACGATAAGCGTAAGTAAGAGCACAACAATCGGAATGATAATATGCTCGTGTCTCGCGATAAATCCTTTTCCAGTCAACGATTCGTCTTTTACAAGAAGATCTCTAACGACGTGCTTGGTAAGTAAATGATTTAAGGCGACCGGAGGCGTCAAATATCCCAATTCAAACGAGACTAAAGCAGTCATCCAGAAATTCAAAGGATGAATCCCGTTTGCCTTTGCGATCGGATACAGTGTGACCGACACGAGAATTACCGCTCCATACGGGTCCATCAGCATTCCGATAATCACGAGAGCGATAGTTAAGACTAGCATCGCAGATAGAGGCGAGCCTAATTGAGTTGGAAATAAATCGATTACTTCCGAACGCTCGAACACTCCCCCCATACAAGCGGAAAGCCCCATCAGCAGAAGAAGCGCTCCTAAATGCGATCCAGCATCGTAAGAAGTACGGGAAAGCTTTACTGCCTCTCTTGCCGGCTCGGTAATCGGATGAGTCGATTTGGATAATTTATAATCGATCGAAAGAAGCGCCAGCATCGCTAAAGGAAGAATATAGGGAGCGGTATGCTCGTCAAAATGCGTTCCCAAACCGAGGACGATCACCAGTACGATCGATACTGCGACTAACATATAGATACTGAAAGGTTTGAATGCTTTCCAAGTTTGAGCCAAGGCGTCGGTTGCCGGACGAATTTTCCAGGACTCCTTACGAGTAAACCAGCTGACTATCAGGAAAAGGCTGGAAGAAACCGCAAAGACTCTCCAACCCCAATAAAACAATTCGTCCGTTGTGACGTCCAGATTTAAAGACGCAACGATCACTACAAGCAAGCATGGCGGCAACACTACGCCTAAACTTCCGGACATTGCAGTCGCAGCCAGTGCTCTTTCTTGGGTCGCACCGGCCCTTCTCAATTCGGTAAAGATCGTAGCCCCTAAAGCCAAAACGACGATTCCCGAGGCGCCGCTATATGCGGTCGGTAATGCCGCAACAACTACGATGATGACCGCCATTAATTCGGAAGGCAGATGCCACGGATTTAACAGATCGAAGAATCGACGGCCAAGAGAGGTGTCTCTTAATAAAATTCCGGTCCAAACATACAAGCCGATTTGGATATAAAGAGTCGCGTGAGCCGTTAGCTTTTGAAGGTAAATCGCTAGACCAGGAGGATGGTGTTCCAGAAGGAAGAAATACAAACCGCAGACAAAAGCCATCCAACAATACAAAGGAATACAAAGCAGCATGTTCGTTAGATTCGAATTCTGTCTTCCCTCTCCCGACTTAAAAACCGGATGCAACAAATTATGAACATTTAAATAAGAAAGGAAAGCAAGACCGACGATCCACAAAACCTGGATCTGAGCCTCGACTCCCTTCTGTAAAGGAAGCATGAATGCGGCGGAAACCAAAACGATCAAGTTTGCGACGATCTGACTAACCTCGGTTGCGATTTCTTCCCGAGAATTCTCCGGGTTCCGCAATGCGATATGGTATCGCCTAGTCGTAGAGACGGTTCCTGCGACCAAAAGCAGAACCACCATGGTCATCGGAATATAATCGGTTGCAAAAATCGTAATCCAAGAAAGCCTACGTTCCACTCCGCAATAAAGTGCCTGAGTCCAAGTTAGATTTGCCGCAAGCTTGACTAACTCCAGTTGGGTTTCCGTAGGTCCGGTTTGAACCGGAGCTTGGCCGGAGGAACCGAGATCCAATTCTTCCAATAATGCCGAATCGGATTCGCTGACTTCGGCCCGTTTATCTCCGGCGGTCCCCAAGCCGGCCATACAAACGTTGCGGATCATCGCGTATTCCGGCCAAATACTTCCTCCTAATCCTAGCAATCTCGCCTGAACAAGCTGTGCTCCACTTTGAATTAAAGGCACAAAAAGGAAAAACAATACAGACCAGGAAACGATCTTTCTCCACATAAACTCTATCCTCTGGATTTTGCGGCTGACGGTTGAATCACGGAAAGAAACCTTTCCGTGATTCATTCTTTATTTATTTCTATTTTCTAAACTGGAAATTAGATTATTCTAAATTATCGGAACATTCCGCAGCGCCGGGCTCGGATTTGCAGCGAACACCCTTCATTAATTTGAGAATCGCGGGGTGATACACTTTCTTATCGCGAAGTTTAATGCGAACTTCCCGAAATTTTTCAAAATAGCTATTTGCAAGTTCCTTGGGAACTTCCAGCCAAAATTTTGCCGGAATCTCCTGCTCTGCCCGCTTGGTAAGCGCAAGCATGGAGTCGAATTGGCTAGCCGCCCAGTTCCTGGAAATATTTCCGAAATTCTCCGGAAAATCTTTTTGTCGAGCCACGATTTGGAACGTAAGCTGTCCGATCGGAAAGCGGACGATTCCTCCATTGGGGGAAATTCCCTTCATCAATTCCAAAGGTTTAATTCCGATTGCCGGAGAATAGCAAGCATCCGCTCTTCCATTATTGAAGATACCTGCAAACGTCGCGATTTCAGCCGGGACCATGGAAGCACCGACGATATCGACCATTGTAGTCGCGGCCTGATCGTAGGTCAAAGTGGCGATTTTCTTTCCGGCAAGATCCTTAATGTCCTTCAGATTCTTGTCCCGAAGAAGAAGATACACGGCTCCGCCCGGAAACATTGCCATCGTTTCATAATCGCCATCCACGTTCAGTTTCCGCGCTTTAGGATTGGCTAGAACTTCGATCGTTCTATGCAGAAGGTCGTAACTAGGCAAAGCTCCGATCGCTTCAATGGAACCTGATTGGGGAACATATCCTCTGACTCGGAGAGAGGTTAAAAATGCCATATGACATTTTCCGGCCTTGAAGTCGCTATTAGCCACCACCTCGTCGGTATAAGCCTTAAGATCCAAACGGATTCCCCAGGTGAGTGCCTGCGCTTGGTATCTTTGCGCGGATTTGAATACATCCCCATGTGCGCCTGACGGATCAAACACGCACATTGTGCGATCTACTGCTTCCGCAGCGTCTATCGTCCGGATCCAGGTCGGGTTTCCGAATGTGAGTAATAGAGCGACCGAAATTAGATATTTTTTCATTTTCATTTTCTCCTGCCTTTCGAGGTTCCGCTTCGAATCACGAAAGTTTATAAGTCCTTTAGTAAATCATCATCTTCTTTATTATTCTTTTTTCTTCCGCCCGGGAAACTTCCAAAATGAATCGGACCGCGATGTCCTGTTTCCTTGATCCAAATCTTATCCGATTCGTGACGAGAAAGGCTTTCCGCAAATGTTTCTAAGAGTCTATATTCTTTTTTCGCCGGAGATTGATGCATTGCCTTCGCATGATCTTGGATCAGTTTTTTCATAAGCTCGACGTTGCCCCGTCCTGCAACTCCCTGAAGCTGGAACGCCCTAGCTAACCGAACGCCCGCTTGATCTCCGAGCTTTACTGCTTCATCCAGATGCTTGAACGCATCTTTCCCTTCCGGAGTGGCGCCTGGAACGGAAAGCCAGACCACCGCTTCGAACGCTAATGGAGTTCCCCACCATTTTTTCGGATCCAGACATTTGGAAGCCTGAGAGACGACGGAAGGAATTTCCGTGGTAATCCCCGCGTATCCTTGAGCCGCACGGTCATGCAAAATTGCGAGAAGACCGGAAGCTAAACCGACCATAAAGTAAAACTCTTCTTCATCGTCCATGGAAGGACATTTACCCTTCCACTCTCCGAAATATTGCAGAAACCGATTGTAAGATTCTCCGTATCGCTTTGCTGCAATCCCATGATGGCGAATCTGGATGGCTTGAAAATCGGAAGCTTCCTCCCCTCGTCCCTTACGAACGGCCGCAAGATATAATAACTCGGCTTCTTGTGCTTTTCGTTCTGCACAAATTCCGGCTCCCATTTGAGCTACCATTACGGGTAATTCCACGGAAGAACCGACTCTCTCGAACGACGCGACCAATGGACCTAATGCGGTTCCACCCACGCAAACCGAATCGAGGTCGTCGGAGGCTAATAAATAAGGCACTAGATTGTCCTGAGCATACGAATTCAGCGTACGACCAGTTACCCTGTATACGATGGAACAATTCAAAAGATTTATTGTAACAATCGTTACAAAAAAGATTGTAAGTTTATTCATAGGAGGCTGGGAGAACTTTTCCACTTAAAGTTTGGCGAACTCTGGAAAAACTATTGAAAGGACAAAGTTACGTCCAACTATTTTTTTTCTAATGATCGTTTTATTCTAAATTTAAATGTTGTAGGTGTAAATCGAACGAGTGAAACGAATTAACCTGTAATTTTGCCGGATTTTTAAGCAACCGTAGAGCTGGTCCGAATTCTTTCGATCAAAGATATCGTATCCGGTTCCGGTTCCACTCCTAATTCTTTCTTCAAAATCTTTTTGAGATCTTCAAATTTACGTAGGGCTTCATTTTTCCGATCCAGTTGCTGCAATGCTTCAAAATGATATCTCCATGCCCGCTCATCCAGATCATCCAACCGAATCCAGCTTTCGGAATCCAAGAACAAGGCGTCAAAGTCGCCCTTCTTTTGGGAGAATTCGCAAAGAATTCTATATGTTTCGATCAGATTCTTACGCAAATATTCCCTTTTAAGATCGGATTCGGGAAAATACAGATCGAATTCGAAAAAATCCCCGCGGTAATATTCTTGGGCTTTCTTAAAATTCGAAACGGCGTCTTCTTCTTTTTTGTTTCTAAGTAATCTGTGAGCTTGTTCGAGTTCCCGCTCGAATTCCGAGAAATCGGCTATAACGAGATCCGGATGGAAATAAAGCCGATCCTCAGCAAAAACAAGGGCATCCGGATTCCCCAAAATCTTACGTAAACGGAATAGTAAAGCATGAAGACTGTTTAAGGCGTTCTTTTCGGACATTCCCGGCCAAAGGTTCTCTAAAAGTTCTTCCTTATGAATACCTTTCCCGTATCGCACGACTAGAAGTTTAATTAATTTAAGTAGCTTCTTTTTGCTCGAGTATTCGGATGGGGAGATTTTTTTACCGTCAAGCTCAAGTTCCAATGGACCCATCGCTTTCACTTTTAGAATCAATTGGTTGGGAGCCTTTTTGCGGCTCAACGGAGAGGATCGGACTTCCCCAACCTGTTTCGAGCCGGAAATCGAGTCGTTTTTAGGGTTTAGAATCTTTTCAGACTGTGCGATACTTCCATGCAGCCATTTAGCGATCGATTCTTTAAATTCCAGCCTTACTTCTCTCTCCGATTTGTTCACCGTAAGAAAGCTATCGACCGAGAACATTAGCACTAAAAAACTAAAATGCGAAGTGTATGGAATCGGTAAGACGTCCGTAGCTACGAGAATATCCAAAATCACAGACGAACAAAATAGAATCAGACCGAATAATAGGAACGGATTTCGAAAATGATTTCTCAGGAATTGATTCATAACTTTGAACAAAGTCCAAAAGATCATCAACATTCCCGATAAATACAGATACTGAACAATGATCGGTTGCTTCGTTTCGTAGATTATGATACCCAAATATGGAAAACTTCTGGGGTGGGAAAGTTCGATCGTATACGCGTTCGGATCCGTAACCAAAATTCCCGAGAGAAGAAGATTCAGGAAAATATAGAGATAAGTAAAATCCCGACTGAATATTCTACGATAGCTGTTTACAAAAAGTACGAGGAAGGTTCCGAAAAAGGGAACTGCCGTGTTTTCCAACCGCTCCCAAAACAAAGCCCTCTCGATGCTTTCGGCATTAATTGTCTGGATAAAGAAGAATAAATAAGTTCCGTACGAAATCTGCAAAAAAGCAAAATGAAGCAAATATACCTGCTTTCGGTTCCGAAAGAAAAGAACCAAATTATGGACAGTTCGGTAAACTAGTACCGTAACCACCAGATAGCAGGAGAGTTGATAGTACGTCATGATCGACTTTCCTTTCCTATCTCGTAAGGATTACTGCAACCCATTTCTTAGAATGCGACAAATTTTGTGAATAAATGCTCACAATCTTAAAATTCGCACGAACCTACTTGGATACACCGGGACTCCCCCGGGCAATTTCTGAGCACGTTCGAAAGTTTGCAGGCAACGAGAATAGAGGAAGATAGAATTCTAATCCAGCACAAAGAATACGAAAATATTCTTCCGAGAAAAAAACCGGAATCATTTTCCTCCGGTTTTTCCACTCGGGGAACAAGGCCTAGACCTGTTGGAATCGAGCCTTATCGAATCTTTTTACGGACAAACGATCAACGATCCGGGATCGGTGACTGCTTGCCCTACAAAACGCATACCTCCTAAAAGATACGGGTCGCTCGTTTGCGGCGTACTCAAGGTAAAGAATTGCACTTTATCGCTCGTTGCACTAATTGCACAGGCGGTAGAAAGATTCAAGGGCGAAGAAGTCGCCGCAGGATTCCTAAGTTTCGGGAATGTGATCGTGGATGGCATCGGTATCTCTTTCATGATGCTGTTTACCATCGGAACGATCAAAGTCGTAACCAAGGGGGAAATTACCGCCTTCACGCCTTCCGGATCCAATCCAAAAGGATTATTTGTGGAGCCTTCCAACACTTCTACTGCGTAATCCAAATTATTCGCAGGATCCAAAATTACCTGTAACGCGTTTAGATTCGCTAAATTCGGATTCCCGGTCGGGTTCGAGAAGGTTTTAAAACGAAAATCAGCATCGGCCGCAAAACTAATTCGAACCGTTCCCAAGGTTTGTTGAGACCCGGCTGGACGAGTATCGGCAGAGCAATCGGCGAGATCGTCGCTTGATAATCCCGCGCAGGAACTCGGTTTTATTGCGATAATCTGTAATTGCATTTCTGTAAAATAGAGACGCATTTTCGGCACTCCTCCGGAAGTCATCGGCTTAAATTTTACGTTCGGCGCAAGTATGGGAGACATGACCATATTAATATCGTCGTAAGATTTTACCGGCGGCGCTAACTGGTTGGAAGAATTCAAACCTTGTAATGTAGTTCTTCCGGGAACCAATATCGTTACCAAAGGCGACGCCTTCAAGAAAGAGGTGGTCAGCGCAAACAAAGGATCCGATCCGGCAAATGAATTCATTCCGTTAATGAACTGCTGATTGAGTACTATATCGAGTCCCCTTCTTTTCCACAGATGGAAAGCCGCCTGTGAAATCGTATCAGTGTGCATCGAAATTAAAAACCCTGGATTGCTGGCGGACTGGGTAAATTGATAACCCGACGGAGGCGGACTGGCGGCGTTCCAAGTCCTCGTGGATACCATCCCGGATTTTCCGGACTGACTGCGAAGTCCTCCAGCCGGACTGTAACCGCTTGTAAACGCAAAATCAAGCGAAGTGACTAGACCTTTGTTCGTTCCGTCGTGTTTTATAATCGCATCCGTATTTAATTTAAACCTCACGTTTAAGGGAAAATTACCCAGCGGTGCAGGTAAATAGTCGGGAAGGGTAATCGTTACCCCAGTATCTCGTAAGTCGGCAACAACCGAATTGAGAACATTCGGCGCAATCCTAGTTACGATGTCTTTTAACATATATTGAGTTATAATTTGCTTCACGAGAGGTACGGTAGTTCCCGCCATATCTTGAATGGATTGACTTCCCACAATGGCGGCGATAACCGTTCCGAATTGCTCGCTACCGCCTAAATACGTCATAGGAGATGTCCACATAAAGTCGGACGTATCCTCACCCGGATACAAACCGGACATCGATAAATGATTCGGGTTGGACCAAGGCAGAACGAAGAAATTATTAAGATTCGATACGATATCTGCCGGACTTGGGTTATCCGGGAAGTATGAATCGTTAACGGTAAACGGGGTACGAACGTTCATCGTAATCAATCCGTCAGTTCCGACACTAAGAGTATTTCTCGCTCTCGCCGTAGCCAATCTTGGTTTGGAAAGTTGAACGTTTTGCCAATCGTAACCGGACCCGTTAAGCACACCCTCGACAGCAGGATCCCAATTCAATTTTGCGGTTGTGGTAAAAATCAATTGAGCTCCCGGTCCCATAAAGGTTCCGAACCAGTCCTCAAAGCGGGATACCACCAGCAAATCGACCTCGACGTATCTGGATTTTAGATCGAGTCCCAATCCTGGAGCGACGGCACCGGCGCCAGGATTTACTTTTAAGTCGGCAACAACGTTACCTAGTTGAGTTCCGACACCGGCGCTACATCCGTAAGTGGCATTATTGGAACCGCAACGAACCGCTTGAGGCAGACGCATGTCTGTGACATATACGTCCATGTTCACTGCTGCGCTACCGTTTGCGATACCTTGGTTGGTAATATTTAAAGTCGCACTGTACTTGGAAAAGGGCCCCGGTGAAACAGCGCTAACGTCCCCGAAGGTTTTAAAACAAGATACCCAACTGACGGCATTATCGATATCCACCGTATCATCGCACATCGTCGAGATTTTACCCTTAGGTCTTCCGAAAGGAGAAAAAGCGGTCGCAGTATAGCCGTCATACTGCTTTACGTCGGTAGGATAATGACAGTAACTCCATGCAGGTTCGTTCCAATGGGTGATCGCCTGGCATTTAGCGGTGTTACCCGATTGGCAGGCATTATAATCGCTCCAATTCCAACTGCTATTGGGGTGGAACGGAGGACCATAGTCGTTAGGTCCTCCGTTATCCGAAGGACCGCAGGAAGCTGGTCGAACCCAACAATATCCTTTACCTTCTGCTCCCGGCTTGGATCCAAAAACGGATATATAGGAATAATTTTGGAAAGCGGAAAGATTCGCATTTCCGGACATGAGTCCGTCCGGCTTCATACACGCCTCTCCGATGGTCCATTGTCCGTTCTCGTAAAATTTACGCTTTGGATAATTCGGTAATCCTAAGAGAAAGTCCTGGAAGGTTCTCGGAACGCCCGTCGAATCCAAAACCTTGAACGCACCCGTGGTGAATTTTTGAATCGCTTTCCCTAGAAACGGAAGCATCTGAGCCTCGTCCATAATACCGTCAGCAACGTAGGAAAGAAGATTATCAGGATTTTCTAATCTTCCATAGTTAAAGCTGAAATATTTTCGAAACGTTTTTCCGTTTGTTGCCTTGATTTCATAGTAATAAGTGTTTCCACCCACTGTCGGAGGAATCTGAGAAGTATCGAGAGTCAACGCAATCGGAGAACTCATTGAACAGGGGGGAGAATTACAGATAGTTTGAGAATTCGGGGAACCGACTTTATTAAGCGTAATACCCTGAATATAATTATTTGCCACAACCGGATTTTGAAAGGTGGACGCCAATTGCAGTGCGGCGGATTGATCGAACGTAATATCGTTATTACCGTTCAAAGTATACTGGCTTCCTTGGGTGATCTTATTCGTTAAGCTATAATCTACTGCCGTTCTAAATTGCACCGTATAATCTTGGAGAGCTGTTCCTGAGATCGTTAATGCCGCAGACGTAATCGTTAGCGTATAATTCTCAGCCGGTTTAAATTCGCGATATGACTTGAATCGGAGTTTTTGGCTGCTCATCCAGTAAAATTGTCCGCCAGGATTCGGTCCTAAAAGCGGTCCGCTCGATCCCGCAATGGAGAAATTAGCCTGAGTGATCGTCTTATTCATCGGGTGAGAGAAACGGATCTCCAATTCCTTATAACGATCCACACTATCCAACGAATTGATAAATAGAACCGCTTGAGGACTCGTTGCCCCGAAATCGACGGGCAGCTGTGCGACGCTATTATCTACGCTATTATAAGGCTGCAAATTCGGATCGGAGCCTGAACCCTTTCCGAAAGAAAAGAAACCGATATCAAAAATATCCGAAAAATCCAGACTACTCCCGTTCTTGGGTTTACAGAAGCCGAACGAGGCAGCAATTACGAGCGCGCAAATAAAACGGACGAAAAATCGATCGGCGCTTTCTCTTAAATTAAATATCTTCGTATTCTTCATTTTCTTTATCGATCCTTGTTCGATTCTTGCGGGAGTATTACGTTTGTTTCGATTCGTATTCATGTTTATGCCTCATCGAGTGAAGATCGTGGTAAACCGGTTCCAATAAGTATCAGAACTTTCGTCCTGATTGAATCTGTCGTAGAAGGTAAAACCGCCGGGCATTTCCTTACGACCGCCGGCGGCCATATCCGCGAAAATTCCCGTTAAAACTCCCATCGTATATAATAAGGAGCTAGGGTCCTGTTGCGGCGTCTGAACCATATCGGATACGATCAGACGTTTCGTATCCGTAAAGATTGCCTTTAGCGGAAATGGAGTGCTCATATCCGCTTCAAGGTAGGAATAAAATTCTCCCGTCCTGACAAGACCCATCATGACTCCAACGATGCTCCGTCCGTTAGGCGAAGCGATATCGATTAGATCGGGAGTGTCTCCGCTTAATAAATTCGATATTAGGTAATCCTGATTTCCGTCCGAATTGCGAAATAGAGAACCTATAAGATTTAAGATACCTTGGATCTCCGCAGTACTTGGAACGTTATCGATGACCATATCGAGAGAGAAGTCGAGAGTCGGAATCAAACTGTAGACGGATCCGGCGGAGAAATAATCCCGGAGACGAACTGCCCAGGCCCCCACTTTATCCCAATCCGGATCATATACGTTAGATGATCTTGTTCCCGGATATGCCGCCAACATATCGCGAACCGATTCGAGATAAGTTTGTAAATTGTACTGGATTGCGGTGGGAGATTCGTTCGTAAGCTTTACTTCTCCTAAGAGATTCGCTAAGGATTGAAACGTGAGAGCGGCGCCCGAAGCCCGTTCCGGTCTTCCCATCTCGGCCATCATTTGCACAAACGTAGACAAAAGTTCCGTGCGAGACATTAAATTCAATAACCCGTCTTGGTAACGTCTGTCATTCTCCGAAAGGATAGAAATGGGAGATCGAATCGGCTTTTGAGTAACCGGATCTAGATACCGAAATAAATATTCATCGGGACCAGCCGAATTACTTCGTACGCTCGAATCGGAGTTTACGATTTTTACGACATCAATCTGTCTTCCCCCGGAACCGGGTTCCGTATCCGTAATTCTTCCCAGAAGCGGGCGAGTCAAACTTCCGCTAAGACCGGTCAGAATTTGAAACGGATTTTTACCGTTAACCGAATCCGCCTGGTCGTCCAAGGTTTGCGCGAGAGCCACGATCAAAGGGAGCAGACGGTTTCGTTGACCCCAAGCGGCATCGACCGACGTTCCTAGAGTGGGATCGGCAGGCGACGAAGCCAATACCCGGCTAGAAGTCAGGAAGGAAAGTCTTTCCATAACGGAGAAATTTGCGGCGATGACTTGCGGGATTACTCCGTAAGAGGAGGTGGGAGGATAAAAAATACTATAAACGCTCGTATCGCCTAAGCTATTAAACGTCAACGAACTGGAACCGGTCGTGCCGTAATCCCAAGCTTCCAGATAGAACATACTGTCTCCCGGTAGATCGGAAAAATTCGTCTGAAGGACAGGAATGCCTGGTTGCCTAAAATTAGGTTGGGTAGACGATGCGCAACCGGGTTTTAAAAACGTCTGCTTTACTCTCCAAATACCGTTAATTTTATCCGTGCAGTTAGTTCCGTCCTGCAAGATCGGAGTCGCACCCATTAGACCGTTTAATCCGTTCGCAATAAGAGTAACATAGGCTGCCATTTTATAGGGAACACCCGCACCTAAGGAGGCGCGAAGTGGAATTACCGCGACCATCCGTTTTTCATGCAGAAGCCATTGGAAATTCTTATAGAGAGCTTCTTCGTCGGAACTGACTGCCCTTTCAGCTTGATCGTCTTTTGCAATTTCCCAAATCGGGATGCTCCACCCTTTCGCGCCGGAAGCGTTAGTTCCGGAGGAAACGGGAGTGAAGGAATTATTGGCGTAATTAGCGGTCGTTTCCATTCCCCCCGGCCCTACCCAACGGCAAAGACTTGTACTATTGCAAGCGCCGCTCGCAGTGTTAGAGACTTTGATTCTATATTCGGACGTGTTCCAACTAGACTTGTAAATCAGGTCGTTTCCGTTCGAATCTTTATACATCTTTCCGTCGATCGTATAAATTGCGCCGGACGCATCAGTTCTATTCCGGTTATAGTAGGGACCTCCTCCCGAGAGAAGTACGTTCCTAATCAATTTCATAATGAAAGGAATCGTTTTCGTATAAACAGTGTCGTTAGCAGACGGAAGTATGCTTGCGTCCGGCGCTTCAAGCAGAGTTAACGTTGGCGTATTAATGGAAATCGTAAACGGTGTCGGAGAATTTGCATCCCCGTTCCTAAAAACGGCACCGTCTACGGAACTCTGATTCATAAAGGATTTAATCCCAATGCTACCTTTCATAGTCGATCCAAGGGAATATATGCTATCTCCAACGGTCAGAACACCGCCGGTCATCGGCCCTCCGTTTGCCGATCCGTTCGGTTCCAAACGCATCATCGAAGTATCCGCGGGATTCTCCCAACGAAAGCCGAACTTATCCGAAAGCGTCAAAATGAACATGAGGGATTCGAGCGCGCTAACCGGACTGCTATTCGTATCGTTAACCCTATCTCTTCCGAGAGCATCCATACGAATCAGTTCGTGAAGGGAAAAATCCACTCCTGATATGTTTCTCGAAAAATCAAAATTAGCGACGTTCTGCGCCAATTTCAATGAGAGAATAACGTTCGGGTCCGCGGTATAATTACCGCCGAAAGACAGCATAGGTTTCAAATAGCGAAAGGCTTCGGTTAAAAGCACGGAGAATTCCGAAGGATAGGTACTATCCGTATAATCCGTCAAAGTCGGATCCGAGTAGACCGAACCTCCCAACGTATAAAACTTTTCCAGGTTGATAATTAATTCCTTTAATACGGTGTCGGAAGATTTAAAATCGCTAAAGCCCGCTCTTTGGTTAAACGAATCGCCGATGGAAGAAATAATCTGAATCAATTTTTGCTTCATTACTTTATCCGCAATAAGAGAAGGGTCCACCATTCCTTGTAGCAGACCTTGCACCGCAGCCTTAGCGTTTGCATTCTGATTCAGCGCCTTGTCTAATACGTCTTCGAGTTCTACAAATAGGATTTTAATTTCAGGATCTCTCAAAACAGCCGCAAGTTCTTGGAATTTTCCATGCATCGTATCCTTGGAATAGGTGGCATACATATATGCCAAAGCCGCTTGGCTTATCGGCGATAAATTTCGCAATACCGGCTTTTGATAGGCTCTCAGCTTTTCTAGCCAAGGCTGCAGAGTATCGAAAGCCTGGTTGGGAGCATTATCGATTCGATCCAAAAGATCATGGACTTTTAATAGCGATTGCCTCACATGAGCGTTCGGATTAAGAAGCATATCGCTAGAAGAGCGCAAAAACCCGACGATATCTTCCCGATAGGGAATGGTCATCGAACTTTCAAGACGATCATTAAAAGGTACGGGCTGGAGACTTTGGAATCCCGCTTTCAAAGAAGGATAATTATCGAGAAGATTAAAAAGCCTAAGCCCGCCCCCCTGAATATTATCGTAAAAACTTGCGGGCGCTATCGCATCGTTCTTCGGTTTACAACACAAGAACAGTAAGAGGATAAAGCCGATCAAAAGACGCTTCTTAATCATTTTCGCTATTCCCATCCGCTTTCAACGAAATCGAACACAGCATAACGAACGCTACATAGAGCCGTCTTATATCACCCTTATATTTTAACCCGATGTTCAAAAAAAATTTAATTTCGGCAAAAAAAGATCGGGGCGCAAAATTGAGTCCCTTTATATATCAATTGTTATTTATAGTAAATCCCCGGCACTAAAAGGTCTCAAAAGATCATTTGAGACTTTTTTAGAACGATCCGTTTTTATTAATTACTAACGCGAGCTAACTGATCCAGAACTGAAGAGATTGAATTTTATATATAACGATCGATATATATAAAAGAAGGTGAGAGCACCGAAATGGACTCACCTAAGGCTAAAGTTTTCTCCGAAGCTGGGTAGGAACTCCTACAATCTTATAAAAACTAAAAGAATTGTTAATGAGATCAATTTTGTGAAATAAGGCAAATCCACCGCTTCGCTCCGGCCCCCGCCCAATAAGGGTGGGGATTCTAACCGCCCTGATCGTCTGAGCGAAATTTTTCCCTTTAGGCGATGGAAATGGAATTCCTTGACAGTACGATAAAGGAGTCGGATCTTCCTCGGCATGCCAAACTCGACCTATTTATTAGGAAGTCAATCTGAAAGCGGTCCTTGGTTGGCAATTCTATGGTGGATAGTTCACTTCGGCATTTCCCTTGGATTTCTTATGAGTCTAGGACAGATCGTTATTGAACGAAAGACCGCCCTCAATAGACTCCTGGCTTTACTTTTTGCCTCCATTGGGATCTTCCAAGCCTGCTCGGCATCCATTCTTTCCGGTTTTTATCAAACCCTGCCGTTCCTATCTCTCGCCTACTTACCGACCCTGGGTTCCATTGGCCCTATTCTTTATGGAATTCACCAAGTGAGCGTGGAAAGAGAAACCGAATCGTTCGGATTCCTTGGTCTGAGTAAAATTCACCTATTTCTGCCAATTTCCCTTTGGGCCATCTATCTATTCGGCATTTTTATTTCCGAAGAGCAGATCAAGGCAGCGATCGCCAATTTCGTCTCCGGACCCGGAATCCATATCAGCGAGATAATTCTGTTCGTTCCCCTCACCTTGCTTTTAGGTTATGTGACGGCAATTTTGGCGAAGAGCTCGGATCTTTTTCGCCCGGAAATTTTGCGGCAAGAATGGACGACCCGTATCCTTCTTTTTTTAGTTTTAGCGACTCTCTGCAATTTGATTTTAGGCGCGGTCTATCTACTTACTCGTAATCCATTATATCTGTTGGCAAACGCTGCAATGATGAGTTGCAGCCTATGCCTTGCCTATCTGATCGGCCATAAACGCCCCGAATTTTTTCGAGCTTTGCAGGAAGTAGCGCTGGCGACACGACAGAAATATGCCCGTTCCCTATTGCAGGGTTTAGACCGAACAGCCCTCAAAGAGAACCTTCTGCAAGTTATGGAGAAAGAACGACTCTATCGAGATGAGGAGCTAAGCTTGGCAGATTTAGCCGATGAGCTGGCTCTCTCGACCCATCAAGTTTCCGAACTAATCAACCAGGAGCTCGGAAAAAACTTCGCAGCGTTCGTAAACGATTTTAGGATCCGGGAAGCTTGTGAACTTTTGCGGAAGGATCCGGATCGATCGGTTTTAGATATAGCGTTCGAAGTCGGATTTCGGACCAAATCATCTTTCCATAGGGCATTTCAGAAGCATACCGGTAAGACCCCTTCGGAATACAGGGGCTTAGCGAGTAGTAATTTATAGTTTAGGACAAAACATCGAGTGGCATTCGATCTATTAAGACGACGGTAGAAGAGAAATCGGTTAAATTGAATCCAACCGAAAAGATGGAGAGGACACCGATGACTGCAATCGCACAAAGAGTGGTTCCAACCAAACCGAGCCTAAGACTTTCCGATAAGGAAAAAAGTAAAAGGATCATGAAATGGATCCGCTTCCGAGACAAACAACTACGTAGAAAATTCCCGTTTTTAAAGAAGCAAGACCGACTGGGAATGGGAATTACGATCGGATCCGCCGTCGGGATGCTGCTATTTGCCGGATTATATATTGTCGGATTGATTCCGGCTTGGACCTGCATTCTCGCAAACGGAATTCTAGCGTCTTTATTGCACGAGATCGAACATGACTTGATCCATAACCTTTATTATAAGGATAATCTTAAGAAACAAAACTTTATGTTTTGGATCGTTTGGATCTTTAGAGGAAATACCGTCAGCCCATGGTATCGACGAATGATCCATACCCTCCATCATAAAGTTTCCGGTCACAAAGAAGACATCGAAGAGCGACTGATTGGAAACGGAATGAGCTTCGGCCTAAAACGTTTTTTGACGATGATCGACGGAAACCTTTCCTTCCTTTTCCAGGCTCATAAGCTTAGGAAAGAAGCCCCCAAATTCAAGAGGAGAGAAATCACTAGATCCAGTTGGCCGTATCTCGTGATCTTTTATCATCTATGGTATAATTTCCTATTCCTGAATGCGTTTTATATCATTAACGATTACTTGGGAAAACCCATAAACGAACCCGCTTGGCTTGACGGAATCCGTACGTTTCTAAATACTTCGGCAGTGATATATCTATTGCCCAATTGGATCCGCCAAACGAGCATTCAGATCGTCTCGTCCAATATGCATTATTACGGAGATGTAAAGGGATTGTACGACCAAACTCAGGTTCTGAACTCCTGGTTCCTTTTTCCGTTACATCTCTTCTGCTTTAATTTCGGTAGTACCCACGGAATTCATCACTTCGTGGTCAACCAACCTTTCTATCTTCGGCAGGCGGTAGCGCCTTTTGTTCATCCGGCGATGAAGCGATATGGAATAAGATTTAACGATTTCGGGAGCATTTTCCGAGCCAATCGCATAGGAAAGCAAACCGGCTCGACTATCGCTCAAATTGCATAGTTAAGCTCATAAAGAGAATTATTACATCCGCTTTAAAAAGGAAATCTTCGCAAGGGATTTCCTTTTCTTTTCCTACCGCCTTCCCAAACTAGACGAACTTCCATGGAAGAAAATCGTCTCCGGACCTATTTAGAGTTCCAAATCTCCCAATTGATTATTAGCGGGAACGTCCTCTTCTCTCATATCCTTCCCTACTCGCCCTCCGTAATCACTTGGGGAAGAACTTTGTTCTCTAGCCTTCTCCTCGGATCTCTCCTTTATTTAAGAAAGAGACCGGTCCTTTTTTCGTCCAAACGAGATAACCTGATCTCCTTTGGATTAGGAGTTCTTCTTGCCGTTCACTGGGTCACGTTTTTTTCGTCCGCGCAAATTTCCAACGTAGCGATAGCGGTCCTTACCTTATTCACTCATCCGATTTGGACTGTCCTACTCGAACCTTTCTATTTCAAGGTAAAATTAAAAGCGTCCGATATCGCCATGGCAGGCCTCGTATTTGTCGGGATGTGGTTTTTAGTACCGGAATTTACTTTTGGGAACGAATATTTTGTCGGAGTGGAAATCGGGCTCGTTTCTGCACTTACACTAGCATTACGAAATTTACTGACGAAAAAATATCTGTCCGGACACGGCTCCTCGCAGGTGATGTTTCATCAGAGCGTGACCTCTTGCGTGATACTTTCCCCGGTTCTTCTTTTCGAAACCACCTTCAAAACCGGACAGGATTGGGCTTTGGTATTTTTATTAGGAACCTTTTTCACGGCGATCGGCCATACGATGTACATTAAGGCCGTATTCAAAATGAAAGTAAAAACCGCAGGTTTACTTGCCACGATACAACCCGTTTACTCCGCTATTCTTGCTTGGCTGATCCTGGGAGAATTTCCGAGACAGGCGGAATTCGTCGGAGGAACTTTGATCTTAGTCGCCGCCTTTGTGGAATCCTTCAGATACAATCGCAGATCCGAATAAATCGATGTCCCGAAAATTCTTAACAATCGTCGATACCTCCGCTCCCTTTTTCTTAGAGCATGCAAAAGGAACGGTCAATTGGTCCAAGGCCCCGCTATCTTCTTTAGAAAAACAAAAATCCTCCTTCCCTTCCAAAAAGAAACATAAACGCGTCCGCGAGTCATTCCGCACTTATACTAAGAGAGTATCCAAACTCGGATTCAACTCCGTTACGATAGACGAACTTTGTTACCTGATACCTCATTCTTTTTACTCCCAAGAATTAAACCTGAAAATCTCTTCCTATAGAAAGAAATATAAGAAATTGTTCAAGATCGCCTCCGAAGAGGGTTTGAAAATATTTCTCACGACGGACTTCTTCACTTCCAATAGAAATCTCGAAGAGAAAACGAAGGGAGATCTGGATCGTTCGACGGATATCTTTATGACCGGTCTGGAATCTTTCTTTCGTGATTTTCCGGAGGTGGACGGAATCGTCCTTCGTATCGGAGAATCGGACGGAGTGGATGTTAGGGGCGATTTTCGAAGTAAATTATTATTAAGAACTCCCGCTCAGGCTAATAGGTTCTTAAACCAAATTTTACCCATCTTCGAAAAATATAATAAAAAATTAATATTTAGAACTTGGACATTAGGAGCGTATGAAATCGGAGATCTGATTTGGAATCCGGAGACATATAGAGACGTTTTCCGAAATATCCGGAGCAAGTCGCTGATCATCTCGATGAAATACGGGGAAGGTGATTTTTTCCGGTATCTTCCCTTAAATCCGCTGTTTCTCGAGGATGATCGTCCTAAACTTATAGAATTGCAGGCTCGAAGGGAATACGAGGGATTCGGAGAATTTCCGTCCTTTATCGGATGGCTCTATGATCGTTACCGAAGCCAGCTCCGGAATGCCAAAAATATGGTAGGCCTCAGCGTTTGGACTCAAACGGGAGGTTGGTCCTCTTTTCGAAACTTTACATTCCTAAAGCATTCTTCTTATTGGAACGAATTGAATACGTTCGTCGCATTAAAACTTTTCACTAAGGACTGGTCCGTTGAAAAATGCGTTCGTAGATTTTTCGGAAACTCCAATTCTAACGAATTTCTTCACTTTCTAAAACTCAGCGACCGAGTTATAGAGGACCTTCTGTACGATCCGGAATTTGCACGAAACGCGTATTACCTTCATCGAGTCAGAATCCCTCCTCTATTGCATGTGACTTGGGATAGAGTCACCGTTTCCGATCCATTCAGATTTCTTTATTCAGCTCTTTCAAAAAATGGAATATATTCCATACGACAAGGAGAAGCGGCCATTCGCCTACTAGAAGAAATGCGGCAAATCGCCGAGAAACTCGAACTTCCTTACGAATTTGAATTTCAACGAGATACATTTTATCTGCTCCTGCTATGCCGCCGCCTACTCTACATAACCGATCAGAACCGAAGCGGGCCTATCTTCGAAGAGGCAATAGAGCAAGCAAAGACATATTCCAACCGATATGCCAACGCCTATCAATTTCATATACTTCCACAAAGGAAAAAGATCGGTTTCTTTTCCCGTACGTTACTCAAACTTTTCGTCCGCCGCCGAAGTTCTTATCGGATCCTGGACAAATTACTGTTTCATCCCGCACTCCGATTCGTTTATTATTTGATTTATTTGAGAATCAAGAGGCGATTGCCCAGTTTTTTAAACCAGCAAGCGATGCCAGTAAGAGAACTTCTGCGTTGATTTCCGGTTGACGAAACTCGAAATACGTCGCAAAATTTCGAGTATGATCGTTTTTCCACTCCGGCCCGTTTCGATATTATTCTACGCGTTATGCTTGATTGTTTGGATCAATTGCTCAAGCGCCCCGAATACGAAAGAATCACCCTCTAATCCGGAAGCCGCAGGAAATTCCTCATCGGACGCTCCGAAATCCGATTCTCGTTCAGTGAATCTTTCGGACGAAACTACGGAAGATGGTCGTTGCGAACAGGGGGACTGCGAAAATGGTTCGGGAGTTTACGTGTATTCGACGGGAGATAAATACGTAGGAAATTTTAAGAACGGAGCACGAGAAGGAAACGGTAAATTTGAATATAAAAACGGAGACCAATTTAACGGAAATTTTTCCGGCGATCAAAAACAAGGACCCGGAACATATACTTTCGGCAATGGAACGATCGTGGAAGGGAATTTTTCCGACGGCATCCTGAAAGGAAAAGCCACTGTCTCCTTTCCGGACGGAGGAGTCTTAGAAGCGGATTTTATCGATGGAAACAATTCAGCCTTAGGAAAGTTTACACGGGCCGACGGGTCTCAGGCGGATTGCGCATTTCAATCCAAAGCGCTCTACTGCCAAAGCAATTAATTAATCTTTCGAATAACGGTTCTTAATAAGCGAAGAAAAGGGAAAAGCTTGATTAGTCTTCCGAAATTGATCGAGATCTTGAGGATTCCCATTCCTTAGCCTGGGAAGGATCCACTTTGACCAAGGTGTGAGTGATTGAAAATTCCTCACTCGCCCAATTCGGCATCGTTCTCAGCTCTACGATTCTATACCAAACGTTTCCCGATTCCACCTTAAACAGGTGATTAACGCATAGACATTTGAATTTGAATCCAAAACCGAATTCGGGCGGCGTAACCGAATGAGGAGCGGCAAAGAAAAATAAATCATCTTTGCTATCATTCTTATAAACCAACGCAAATCGTCGAATTTCTCCCGGCGAAAGAAGTAGTGTCGAGGCTTTGATAGGAATCGAGATCGGAGCCTGTTCCAAAGAAGCGACAGACTTAGTATCCCAGAGTTGAACCGGCCTTTGGGCTGCCAATTCGTACAATTCCATTTTGCCCGGTACTCCTTTCAGAATCCATTCGATCCTGACCGGTACTGCACCTTTCTTACCCTTTAGATTAAGAGAAAACTCTTCTCGGTTCTCCTTTTTTCCGCAATTAACGAAAATAGAAAAGACTATGAACGCCAAACAAAATCGATTCACAAAAAAATATTATTCCTGAATCATTTCAAGGGATTTAAAATGAAATACCTTATCCGGGTTTTCGTTTTGAACATAAATCTTATCCCCGACTTTACGAATTCGAATAGTCTCTTGGAATATTTTCTCGGAATTGTTCGGATCGGATTCTCCCATATTGCAATCCCTTCCGCACCCGTTACAGTCGCCCCCGAAATATTCCTCCTCGCTCGTCTTCTGCCGAACGAGTCCGAAAATTCTAAGCTTTAAACCGTCGGGTTTAGCTTCTTTCACTTCGTAATTTCCTAACGCAAAGAAACTTCGATTCGTAGTGCTTCCTCCTCCTTCGTCCGCCGTATTTCCTTCCAAAAACATGCTTCCGTCCGAGCGGAGCCGAAGAGTCCAATTGGACGATACAAGATACTTATCCGAAACCTGCTCTTCCTGAGGTGGTTGATCGGCGGAAGCTTCGGGAGGCGCAGGAGGAGTTCCTTCCATCGACGAGGAATTGATCGGAATCTCTCCGGAGTATTCTCCGCCCACATAACTCCAATTTAAAACATTATTAATATTAGCGGCAGCAAACTGAAGAGCGTTCTCTTTCGCGATTTTCCTAACTTGTTCGATCGGGTTCGGTAAAATCCAGTCATCGCCGTCGGAAAAGCGGAGTTCACTGATGATGAGCCCCTTATAACCTTTTCCGTCATAAATCGAATCAACCGTTAAACGAAGCTTTTTTCCCTCGAAGGGCTTCGACAGTGAAATCGTTTGAGGACCTAGTACGTCCTGAACTTCGATCTTAGCGCTGTAACCATCGTCTCCGGTCAATGTCGCCGTTTTCAACCGGCCATTCGTCTGGCAGTGGCGTTCAGAGCGCTGATAGCCGTTCCAAATTTTAAGCGCCTTTATTTTCTGCTTTTCTTTGAAATCGAAATCCAGCGTAACACCTTTGCCTCGCTTATCGGATGCCCAAGCATACTCGTAACGGGAATCGAATAAATTCATTACGTCGTAGGAAAGAAAAGGCTTTGCGGTTTCGGAAGCTTTTACGGATGCCTCGATAACTTTCGGAGATTTCCAACCTAATTTGGACCCTTTTTCATCGTAGAAAACGACCTTATCCACGCAGATATCCGTATTTTTATGAAAATTGAATGTAACGGAACGCGCACTGCGAGGAGCGGAAAATTGCACGGTCGCCGTGGACCCTCCTCCG
Source organism: Leptospira fainei serovar Hurstbridge str. BUT 6 (assembly GCF_000306235.2). Taxonomy (NCBI): domain Bacteria; kingdom Pseudomonadati; phylum Spirochaetota; class Leptospiria; order Leptospirales; family Leptospiraceae; genus Leptospira; species Leptospira fainei. Next base: position 156,793 of record NZ_AKWZ02000003.1, on the reverse strand, counting down.
GTCAAATCCTGGCTATATTCATCAAAATTAACGTATGCCGTGATCGAGTCCGCAAACGAACCGTTGCAGGATTCGATTTCGATCTTAGAAAGTAAAAACGACTCGTCGGGATAAACGTGAAGTTTCACGAAATTGGCGCCTTTCTCAGGTCTCCATTTTTTCCCTTCCAGAATGTCGAATGGCAAACCGCTCTCCATAGAGGTGGCAGTTATCATGGAAACCGGAAGTTTTTTCCCGCAAGCGGATAATGTAAGAACGAATGACGCAATTAAGAAAAGCTTAGAACGCATGTTCAGAATTCTCCTGGCACAATGATACAACGAGTAGAAATAATATTTTTCCTATCTTATCTTTGCAAATCCAAAATGAAAGTTTTCCCGGTAAAAAGAGATAATGCGAACTGCGTCTATTCGGCTCCCTTTTTATGCTAAAATTCTCCTTGCTTTCTGAGTGTTTTAAGCCAGGCTTTCTATTAGGCAATCGGTTCTATGTCCATTCCAAGCAGATATTCCATCGCAATCCATGTCTTATCACTGATAGAGTTGGAGAATTCGGGAGAACTCACTTCTCAATTAATGGCGAGCAGCATCGGAACGAATCCGGTCGTCGTGCGCGGAATCCTAGGAAAACTAAAAAAGGCAGGCTTGGTTGTTACACGTCAGGGCGTTCCCGGCGCGAGCTTAGCTAAGACTCCCGCGGAAATCCGTCTTTTGGAAGTGTATAAGGCGGTCGAATCGACTGAAGAATTATTTTCCATCCATGCCCACGCTAATCCAAAATGCCCTGTAGGAAAAAAAATTCAAGGAGCTCTGGTCGGGATTTTCCAAGAAGCCCAGAAAGCTTTAGAAGATAAATTGAATGACTTTTCCTTAGCGGACGTTCTCCTCAATATAGAAGATGAAAGTAAAAAACGAGCCTGAGATTCCGCTCGCCCGAACTTCAATTCGACTTAAAATCTAAATCAGTCTGCTCCTCTAAATTTTGTGCAGGAAGACAGAATCTCCTAAACTAAATACCTCCGTTAATATCGCTCGATGATAGATCCTTATGTCGATTTATCCGGATAACGGATTCATACGGGAAAAAAACTGATTTTATAAAATCGATTTGCGGATCCCCTCTCCTAAATCCTGTGAAATTACTTGTAATAAATAATATTACAAGTAATTGTGGCTAAAAGGTTCTAATTTCTTTCGGAGGGAACGAATGAAAATAATCGTGTACGGCGCCACAGGGATGATCGGCCAAAGAATAGTTGGCGAAGCGCTTTCCAGAGGTCATGAAGTGATCGCAGTTTCTCGAAATCCTTCGGCTCTAAAATTGGAGCATCCGAAACTATCAAAGCAGTCGGGTAATATTCTGGATTCTAAATCAGTGGAAACCTTCGCCAAGTATGCCGACGTCATTATCAGCGCTATCGGACCGGACAAAGGCGGAAATCCATCAACGTTAAGCGAAGCGGCCCAATCCATCTTAGAGGGAACATCAAACTCCGGTAATAAGCTATTTTACTTTGTCGGGGGAGCGGGAAGTCTGGAAATCGCTCCTAATTTACAATTAGTCGATACTCCGACGTTCCCGGAAGCGTATAAATCGGCGGCGCTGGCCCACAGAGAAGCTCTACGTGTTTTCCAAAATTCCTCCTCCAATCATTGGACGTACCTAAGTCCTGCGGCTATGATAGCCCCGGGCGAACGAACAGGAAAATATCGATTGGGGGGAGATCAGCTAGTACTGGATGCAGAAGGGAATAGTAAAATCTCAGCAGAAGATTATGCGTTAGCTCTTTTGGACGAGATAGAATCTCCTAAGCATACCGGAAAGAGATTTACTCTAGCCTATTGACATTCTCGTCCCCGCTATCCTATATCCGCATTGAATGCGTCCGTTCAAATGTGGATGTAGGATCATGCATTTTATCTGACAAAAAGTTCTTTTCGGATTTGTCCTCGTCTGTAGTTTCCTTAAAATGTTCCTATCATACTTTCTAGTTGCGATTGGCGGCGCAGTCGGAAGCGTTTTACGTTATACAATTCAGATAAGTGCGATAAGGCACGGAGCCGCGACGTTTCCAACCGGAACATTCATCGTAAACATTATAGGCAGCGTTTTAATCGGATTGATATATGCAATCTCCGAACGGGGAAATTTCGTTTCTCCCGAAGCGCGAATATTATTGGCATCGGGATTTTGCGGCGGATTCACCACTTTCTCGACGTTTAGCCACGAATCTTTAGCGCTATTGCGGGCAAATCAAATCCCTTTATTTTTCCTGTATTCTTTCGGAAGTTTTACCCTTTGCATTCTCGCTGCCGCCTTCGGTACTTGGCTAGGTTCGCTTACTCGACATTTCTGAATCATAATTGGCAAATAGTCCGATGCAAAACGCTTGCCTTAGCGAGGTATAGAGATAAATTTCGTGCACCATATTTCTCCAGGAAGAAACTTTGAAACGTTCGATTAAATTTTCCTTGGCCTCCGTTTTCATAATCGTGGCCGCATATACCGGTATTTATTACGCGACTCTTCCCTCTTACCAGTATAAAGAGCATGCTCTACCCGCCGATTTCGATACCTACTATCGAACCAAATTGGCAGAAACCAAAACCAAGGGCGGTCGTGTCGGCAACGAGGAAAAACTAGTTCGCTTCTCCCAAGGGAAAACGCCAGTGGCAATTCTATATGTCCATGGATTCGGAGCTTCTCGCGCGGAAGGAGAGGAATCGATGGACAAAATAGCGGCAAAGCTCAAGGCCAATATTTACTATCTTCGCTTGCCGGGCCACGGGACGAACAACGAAGACCATAGAGATACTGATTTTAGCGACTATCTGACAACTGCCGAAGAGAGTCTGCTGATGATGGATAAGCTGGGTGATAAGATCGTATTGGTCGGAACCAGCATGGGGGGATTGATATCGACCTACCTAGCGTCCAAGTACCCCGATAAAATTCACGCGCTGATCTTATTATCCCCATTCTTCGATTTTAAGACGCCGATCGCCAAATTGTTTTATTTCCCCGGCGGCACTTCTCTGGCGGAAATGATCAACGGAAAAATCAGAAAGTCTCCTCCTAGAGTCGAAGGGGACGGAATCGGCGAGAAATATTACGAGTATTGGTACAAAGATCAATACTTATCGTCAGTACAACATATTTCAAACGCCAAAAAATTCATTGCGTCGAACGAGACATTCGCGAACATCCATAGTCCTTCTCTATTAATATATTATTATAAAGATGCGGATCATCAGGATAAAGTGGCTAGCGTATCAGCAATGCTGGAAGCATTTTCTAAATTCGGAGGAGATCACCCAAACCCACTGAACTCTAAAGTCGCTATTGAAAGAGGACATCATGTTCTCACTTCCAAGCACGTCTCGACAGATAAGGAAACGATCGAATTATCGATATTGGCCTTTTTATCCAAGACCGGCATCAAATGATACGGACCTTTTTTCGAATGAGTGACCGAGTTCATTGCTCGTTATGATCATTCGGTCGTAAAACCGGATGCAGCGGCCGCGATCTCTTCCATCAGTAAGGCAAGACCCGGCCGAATGAATTTACGATGGCAGAGAAAAAATTTTCTCTCTGCCGCTAATTCCGGTAAATCGATCTTTCGCAAGCGATCGTTAAGAGAATATTCCGATAGAAATCCGATTCCCAATCCGGCCTCCAGGGATTTTATTACCGATTCCACGCTCCGAAGTTCCATGGAAATACGCGGCCTAAAACTCTTACCTAAGGTTTTAATTTTCTTCTCGACTGCCCTTCTCACTGCCGATGCCGGATGAAAAAAAACGAACGAAGTTTCGTTTAGATCGCTTAGTCGAATTTTTTTTCTTTTGAAAATCTCGTGTTCTTTAGAGGCCACCGGGATGATTCGATCCGAAAGAAATTCCCGTTCCACCAAACCGTGTTCCGCGACAGGTCCGGTAAGAATACCTAAATCCACTTCCCCTCTAAGTAGGGCTTCTTTCGTTTCCTGCGCGTCTCCCTCTCTGACCGATAAGACGAGTCCCGGATGATCCATCATAATTTTTTTAAGTATTTTCGGCAAAATCCAAGCCGACACCGTACCTCCCGCCGAGATCGAAAATGTTCCCGATAATTCCTTGCCGGGTTCTTTCATTCCGTCCTTAAGTTCTTCCCATAGAGCATTCATTCTATCGGCGTAGCCTAGAAAAATCTCCCCTTCGTGCGTAAGGCTAATCTCTCTCGAACCTCGTTCCATAAGGGGTTTTCCGATCTCCCTCTCAAGCAGAGCGATTTGCCTAGATAAGGCGGGTTGGGTTAAGCCAAGCCCTTCTGCCGCCCGTTGAAAGGTCCCGATTTTGACGATTTCCAAGAAATAACGAATCTGCCTAAATTCCATAAAAACCTCACTCGCACATATATAACTTTTACTTATACTGTCAATAAATCATATTTATTTGCATTATATTATGAATATCGATACTATTCGAACGTGGGAGGAAAAAATGAACCCCAGAACCCTATATGATAAAATTTGGGAACACCACCTGATTGTTTCCGGACAAGGAAATGAAGCCTTACTTTTTGTGGACAGACATTTGCTGCACGAAGTGACATCCGCACAAGCGTTCGAAGCGTTGCGCAACAAGAGAAGAAACGTGAAATATCCGAAGTTAACCCTTGCGGTGATCGACCATAATATTTCCACTAAAGACAGAAGTAATAAGAATGCTGCCGGCTCGGTTTCGAGAATTCAAATGGATACGATCGAACGAAACTGCCGAGAGTTCGGAATCGAACTGTACGGCTGGGAGAATCCGGACCAAGGCATCGTTCATGTTCTTGCTCCGGAGCTCGGCTTCACATTACCCGGAACCTTAGTCGTTTGCGGAGATTCTCATACGGCGACTCACGGAGCATTCGGAGCGCTGGCTTTCGGTATCGGAACCAGCGAGGTGGAGCATGTCTTAGCCACACAAACTTTGAGGCAAAGTAAGGCAAAATCAATGTTGGTAAAACTGAACGGTAAACTTAGAAGAGGCATAACTTCGAAGGATATCGCGCTAACCTTGATCGGCACAGTAGGAACGAACGGCGGACAAGGTTATGTTATAGAATATTCCGGAGAAGTCATAAAAGACCTTTCTATGGATGCGAGAATGACTCTTTGCAATATGAGCATCGAAGCCGGGGCCCGCGCTGGCTTAATCGCTCCGGATGAAATAACATTCGAATATCTGAATGGAAAGGATTTTTCCCCCAGAGGTGCTGCGTTCATTCAGGCGTTGGAATATTGGAAAACCCTCTATTCCGATTCGGAGGAGGCCTTCGACAAAATCGTCGAGATGGATGTTTCCCAAGTTGAGCCGCAAGTCACTTGGGGAACGAATCCGTCTCAAACGGTCTCCATCTCGGACATAGTACCGAATCCGAATTCCTTTGCGGAAACGAATCTAAAGGAGACTGCCGAGAAAGCGATTCAGTATATGGGTTTAACTCCCGAAACGAAAATCGACGAAATCCGGATCGATAAAGTTTTTATCGGATCTTGTACCAATTCCAGAATCGAAGACCTTAGGGCCGCAGCGACTTTGGCAAAAGGGAGAACCGTGCATCCTAACGTGAAGGCGATCGTAGTTCCCGGTTCCGGTCGAGTCAAGCGTCAAGCCGAGTTCGAAGGTCTGGATCAAATTTTCTTAGCGGCTGGTTTTGAATGGAGGGAACCCGGTTGCTCCCTTTGCTTGGCGATGAACGACGACGTATTGGAATCGGGAGAACGATGTGCTTCCACATCGAATCGAAACTTCGAAGGAAGGCAAGGCCGAGGGGGACGCACACATCTTGTCAGTCCGATGATGGCAGTCGGTGCGGCTGTGACCGGAAAATTTACGGACATTCGGGAGTGGAAAGAAATATGAAAACATGGACAAAACATACGGGAATAATCGCGCCTCTTTATAGGGCAGATATCGATACGGACCAGATTCTGCCGAAGCAATTTATGAAGAAAATCGAACGAACAGGCTTCGGACGACACCTTTTCCATGATTGGAGATATTTGGATTCGAATGGAGAGATTCAGAACCGCGAATTCATATTAAATAAACCTGATTATGTCAAGGCGAGTATTCTACTCACCGGATCGAATTTCGGATGCGGCTCCAGTAGAGAACATGCGCCTTGGGCATTGTCCGATTTCGGAATTCGAGTGATTGTCGCGTCTTCGTTCGCGGATATTTTCTCCATTAATTGTCCGAAAAACGGGATCGCATTAGTGAGACTATCCGAGCGGGAGATTGCACTGTTACAAAAATGGGTGGAATCTGTTCCGAAAGCAAACGCGACGATCGACCTTCACGAACGAAAAATCGGATTCGGCGATACTGAGATTGCATTTTCTTTGGATGAAAATTCGGTGCAGAGGATTCGAAACGGGTGGGACGATGTTGACTTAACTTTAAAAGACTCCGAGCGTCTTTCAGAGTTTGCGGATCGGTATTTTCGGGAACGTTCCTATTTAACGCCTTTCCGTTAAAAATCTTTTCCTCCTACAGGAATGTATCAATGAGGAGCAAAATCTAACAAAGTTCGGTTTCTCTCCTCATTTTTTTATTGTTTTTTCTCACAAGAAGATCGGGGAATTAATGCTGGCACAGAAATCCTCGAAAATTATACTATCCGTCGCTACTTCCTTTGCTGTTAGTTGCCGGAGCGAACCAGGAATGAAACCAACCCTCTCTCTCGAACCAAGAATTAAAAAACCTACGATAACCATTCCCGATGAAGCGGTTCGCAGCGGGGTTTTTCATTTAGATAGGGATACTCTGGGTTCTCCTATCCGACTACAAGAAGGGGTAACGATTCGATATGAAACGCCTCTCGATCGTAAGAGATCTCTTTTAGACCGGGTTTTATTTCGCAGTGATCTCGCTTTTCTGATCGGATATTTCAGCGAGATTTTTGCCAGCCGGAAGCAATGTTTAAAAAACGAATATACCGACGAAGTTTGGCTGGAATCCTCCGGTAGAATCCTGGACGTAATCGAAGGATGCGAAGGAAAATTTAAAATCGAGGGCCTGGAACACGTTATCTCTCCTCAAGGTCCGGTCGTGTTTGCCGGGAATCATATGAGTGTCTTGGAGACGTTCGTCTTTCCTTACTTCTTAGTGGCCCATCGACCCATAACCTACGTTGTTAAGGAAAGTCTTGTGAACGGAAAAGTTTTCGGTCCGATCATGCGATCTCGAAATCCGATAGCTGTCGGACGTACGAATCCGCGTGAGGATCTTGTGAAAGTGTTGGAGCAAGGAACTGCTATCCTCAAGGGGGGAACTTCTATCGTCGTATTCCCGCAGAGTACTCGAACGAGGACCTTCGATCCGAGCGAATTCAATTCGATCGCGGTAAAACTTGCGTCAAGAGCCGGAGTACCAGTCGTCCCCTTTGCCGTAAAAACGGACTTTTGGCAAAACGGAAAATTGTTAAAGGATATCGGTAGCCTGGTCAGGAATCGAATGATTCACATGAAGTTCGGCCCTCCCCTTTCCGTAGCCACCGATGCTAGAAAAAATCAGGAAATTCTACTACAATTCGTTCTTACGAATCTCAAAGAATGGGGCGTTGAAATCAAAAACTCCATTCAATAAAAGCGGGTTAGTACCCGCCCCCACCTCCGCCGCCTGAACCGGATCCGCCGCTACAGGCTCCCAGAACTACGAGGTATTGCGTATTACAGTTTGCTGCGTAGGCGGCTCCACCGTTTGCATTTAAGCATGCTAAATACAATGCGGATGCTTCCTTACAATTATTATCCTTATTATGATTGTTTTTTCCCGTTCCGTACAAGTTGTTCGTATTGTTATTGCACGATATAAACAATAAGAACAACAGCACTATCGCAATTCGAATATACCAATTCATTTTATTGTACCAACTCCAGATTCAGGTTCCAGACGAAAAAGAGTGATTTTTTTTCGAAGAGTTCCTTCGCTAAAAAGGATATGAGTAATATTCCTAAATCAACGTTTTTCTGATACAAATCCTCTGACTAGGAACGAACGATAAACGGGCCGGAACAAATCGGTTTACATAAGCGAAGAATTCATATCCGAATGTAGCCGATCTGTAATACGTTTTCGACCGAAACAAGTTAAATAATACTAACAATGACAGGACGGAAAACTAGTATGGAAACTGAAGAATTGCTCGAATGGGAAGAAAATAATCCGACTAGATTGAATCGTAACTCGGCAAACTGGAAGCCGGGAATCGTTGTTCGGTTTTTACGAAAAATACACGGATATTCACGCAAAGATCTGGCGGAGAAATTAGGGGGAGTCGAAATCGAATACGTGACTTCCATCGAAAAAGGAAAATTGACGATCGGGAAGAATCTCGCTCGAAAGCTAGCGGAAATATTCGAAATACCGGTGGAAATATTCGTTTAGAATCATCTTTCTCGAAAGATCAATTTTCCATGTAGACCGATAGATCCGATGCTATTTCGTCGCTTCCGCGATTCATCCCCCGGAACTTAAGCGCGATCTAATCACTCGATTCTCCGCCGGATCCGGACTTTCATCAATAATTTTCACGATCTCTATTGCCTTGGGTCGCCGTCTATGTTACTGTATTCGCGATGAATCGGCTAAGCGTGAGAATAATACTAGGGCTTTTCTTTTTACTAGTTATTTCTTTATTTTTACTGCATAACTTAGGCCATTCATTCCAAAACGGAATTTCATCTCCGATACTTCTGGTATGTTTCGCCAGTATTTTCCTTGTTCTTGGGTTTTTATCGGCAACTATCATTTCCTCTTACGTAGATAGAGAGAAGCTGGCATTTTCCAGTCGCGCCGAATTAAGGAAAGCAGTGCAAGAAAGAGAAAGAGCTGAAGCGTTACTGCAAATTTTATTTGACGAACTCCCTCGATCGACTCCGTTACATTCATTATTAAATAAATTACTTGCGACGATCGAAAAATTCTCTCCCGAAATGCAGACTTCAATCATGCTACTGAACAAAGAAAGGGATCGCATTGAAACAGGCATTTCACCTAGTCTTCCGAAGCCGTACATAAAATCTCTAGAAGGAATTAAAATCGGTCCTAGGGCCGGCTCCTGCGGAACTTCCGCTTTTAAGGGAAAATTAGTCGTCGTTACGGACATTCATACGGATCCATTATGGAAAGATTATAAATATTTAACTATGAATTACGGGCTGAGAGCTTGCTGGTCTCAGCCGATTTATTCTCCGGAAGGCGATGTCCTCGGCACTTTCGCCATCTACTATAAGAAAGTTCACAAGCCTAAAGATCGCGATTTACGACTGATCTTCTTTGCTGCTTACCTCGTGCGTTTAGCCATCCAGTATCAAAAATTTGAGGAAGGGAGGAGTAAGAGCGAGAGTAAATATCGGGATTTGGTCGAAAATGCGTCGGACGGGATTTTTGTCGCCAATACGGACGGGAAGTTATTGGAAATTAATCCGAGTGGAAGCAAAATGCTCGGGTATAGCAGAGAAGAATTACTAACTCTTAATATAAAGGATTTGATCCAACCGGAAGATCTCGCTGCCACTCCTTTACGAGGCTTCAATCTTCAAGATCGCAAATCCATGATATTGGAACGCAAATTAATCAGAAAGGATAAGAAACCAATATCCGTTGAAATAAGTGCGCGTTACTTGGATTCCGGACATTTACAAGGAATCGTTAGGGATATTTCAGAACGAACTGCGGCGGAGCGCACCCTTCGACAAGCTCAGAAAATGGAAAGCATCGGTTTGTTAGCGGGCGGAATCGCCCATGATTTCAACAATCTGCTAACGATGATTCTCGGAACTGCGGACGTCATTCGTCAGATTTGTAAATCGGACCCTGCTCTTAAGAAACATGCCAATCGAATTATAGAGGCGTCCGAACGCGGGAAGGCGATTACGAGACAACTTCTATTATTCGCGAGCCCAGGTTCGACCGAAATGAAGCCGATTTCAATCGCGCCTTTACTAAAGGAAGTTACGGATATGATGCGGTTTTCCCTTCCTAAAAATATTCATCTGGAAACCGATTTTCATTCTCTAAACGGAATTATTTTAGGCGACTCCGGACATTTGCATCAAGCCGTTCTCAACCTAATACTGAATGCCAAGGATGCGATGCCCGGCGGAGGAAATGTTTACGTCCGAGGCGGAATCATTAGCGGAAGAATACTTCGATCTAGATTTCCGGGAGCGAATGCGGACAATTATATCGAAATCGACATTACGGATACCGGTATCGGTATGAAGGCTGAAAATAAGGAAAGAATCTTCGAACCCTTTTTTACTACGAAAGGGAACAGTGGAACAGGACTCGGATTATCGATCGTAAGAGGAATCATAACGGAACACTCGGGATTTATCGAAGTCGAATCGGAGCTGGAAAAAGGGACGAAATTTTCCCTTTTTTTCCCCGCGATTCGAACGGCCGTCGATGCGATTCGAAAAGAAGAGGATAATTCAAAAAAGATAAATCTTAATATTCTAATAGTCGACGACGAGGAATTGGTTCTGGAAGTCCTTCAGGAAATATTGACGCTTGCCGGTTCGAATGTCTGGACCAGAAAGACCGGAGAAGGAGCTCTTGCTTTTTATAAAGAAGCCCCGGAAAAATTCGACGTAATCATAACGGACCTAGGAATGCCGGGAATGGGTGGAGAAACTTTAATCGACCTACTCCTCCAATTTAATCCGAAAGTGAATATAATTATCACTTCCGGAAATCTCGAAAAAGAAAAAAAAGAAATTTTACGAATGAAAGGAATTAAAGCATTCTTAGACAAACCATATAAAGCTTCGGAAGTCTACTCTGCCCTGCTGGAAATTCTGAAAAGCGATTCGCTTTCGGGATAGAACCATATAGTAAGTCCGTTGCGTAATAGTAAGTTTAACCTTTAAAACAAATCCTAAAAACGTAAAATGATGGACCAAATCTCATTTGTCGATTCAAATACGTCGGAAAAGAGGAATATCGAATGTCTCCACCAGAAAAGATCCTTGTAGTCTCCGGAATTTTAAATTTAGCATATGGCAGTCTGTTTGGATTTCCGTACGCAGTCGCACGTAAAACGAAAGAATTTCCTTCCCGCTATTTACAGGCTGCGCATATCGGCCCGTTAATGCAGGCAGCGATCCTATTGGGACTCGCAGCGTCTTTCCAGCATATCGGTTTGTCCACTGTTCTGGCCTTTTGGGGAGCCGGACTACTCGCTGCTTCCTCCTTATTCCTAGCTTTAAAAGATACGGCAAACTGGTTACAAGGAATAAAGGACGAATTCCGCGAGAATCCGATGATCGGAAAGGCGTTAGGCGCTATCGGAGTAATGGCAAATTTAGGAGGAGTCGGAATCGTTCTCTTCGGATTATTATCTCTATAATATATTTCCGAACATCCGAAAACTTTCTTTCATTTCGGAAAGAAAGTCACGAATGTTTAGGTCTCACTAGGCAGAGTCGGGAGGAAATCCTATGAAACTCTCCTTAATTACGACTTTAATTCGACTGAGCGGTATCGGATTAATGTTACTTTTCCTGAGCGGATGCGCCACCTTTCCGAACCAGTACGACGAAGCATACGGCCAAAGCACGAATAATTGCAATGGAAACGTTGCATATTCTTGCAATCGATCCTACTATCCGTATCGTTATGGGAATTATTATGGGAATCAAAACTTGCATTCTTATAATCAAGGATCTCGCGGCTCAGGCCATAACCCTTTCTTCGTTCCGGGAGCGAGATACCATAACCTAGGTCGCCCTTCTCACTGGAGATTATAATAATCTCCAGTAAACAACTCAGTTCGGATAGTGGATGAAATTAAATGATCGACTATCCGAACTCCGATAAAATGGAAATATCTGATTAACGAATTTCCTTCGCTAACTCTTTCCAACATTCGTCCAATGCTCGCCTAACGGAAAATAAATCTGAACTAGGTTTTGAAATGTTTTCTCTTATTGGAATCCCTTTTTCCAATAAACTTTCTACGAAAGAAGTTTTTCCGGACGGAAAATACCAATCCAATATAAACCAATCGCTCGGATATTTAGTTAAAAATCGTTTTTGACACCGAAAGGATTCGATACCCGGACCTTTCTCTTTATCATACACGGACATACTAACTCGAATCGACGCATCGAGTCTCCTATGTCCTTCTTTCGAATCCGGCTCTATTCCGGCTCTAGTAAAAACCGGCGGATCATTTTGAAGGAAGATTAATATTTGAAGTTCACCTTCCTTGGAATCCTCCGTAGAGAATTCGAGAGATAAACCGTTGGATTTTGCCGATTTAGTCGCTATCTCCGCAGCTTTATCCAAATAAATTTTTCCTAAATTAGCCGTGAGTAATGTTTCTGGCGGCTGAGGAATCGGAGCGATTTTAAGGCTTCCGCCGTCCAAAAGATTAATTTTCTTATCCAAAGCTTGCAACTCGGGCTTCTGCATGTAAATCAACTTTAACTGCCGATCCAAGAGGGAATCATCCAAAGATTCCTCGAAGCTTGGAATTCCTTCGACACCGTACAGAGTGACTTTCCATTTCGACTTCTTTTCTCGAGGCGATTTAAAATATTCTTTCGCCGTTTTACCTATGACAGCGGCGAATTTTTTCGTCGGAGAATCGAATTCCTTCGCTCCGCTCCGAATCGAGCCTTGGCAAGTTAAAAGCGAAAATACTCCGATCCCGATAAGAATAATCATGATTTCCTTTTTCATTCTCTCTTCTCTCCTTTTCTTTAACCGGGCCCCATCGAATTCGCGGTCACACCGGCACTTGATTTTGCAATTTATCCGATTCCACTTTTCCATCCACTAAGTGGATCTGTCGATTCGCGAGCGCGGCATAATCCGGATCATGGGTTACGTATAAAATGGTGGTTTTATTTTCTTTATTAATTCTTCTAAAAATTTCCATCGCCTTATCGCCGTTAACCGTATCCAAATTTCCCGTCGGCTCGTCGGCAAAGAGAAAACTCGGATTCATTATTAATGATCTGGCAATCGCGGTTCTCTGCTGTTCCCCGCCGGACATTTGAGAGGGAAATTTATCTCTACAGGACTCCAATTCGAACTCTCGAAACAACTCCCGCGCATATTCCTTCTTTTTTCCGTGTTGATTCGTTTTTCTAGCCGGCATCAAAACGTTCTCGATAGCGGTCAATTCAGGCAAAAGATAGTGAAACTGAAATACGAAGCCGATATGCTGGTTTCTAAAACGATGGGATTCTACGCTTCCCATTCCAAAAAGGTCGATCCCATCCAAAAAGACCTTCCCACCGCTCGGTTGATCCAATCCACTCAGCATGTACAACAAAGTCGATTTACCCGAACCCGATCTCCCCGTAAGAGAAACAAATTCTCCTTTTTTCAGATCGAAATTGATATTACTCACGACCTCGATGGGCGGTTCTCCGAAGCTTTTACTTAAATCCGTACAAAATATCGAAATATCGTTATTATTCATGATCTTCCTTATGTGCTACCGCGAATAATTTCCACAGGCGAAAGTTTAGAGGCTGACCTTGCAGGAATAAATGCAGCTACTGCCGCGGAGATTTGTGCAATCGAGAATGCTTTGATATAGATCAGCGGATTCCAGGAAATTCGCATAACGCTAGACATCATCGCACCTTTCGAACTAGAAGAGCCTCCGATAGGATATCCGTCCAAATAGTAACAGGCAGTCGCACCCACGAGCAGCCCGCTGATCGCACCTAAAAATCCGAGAAGCAATCCTTGGATCACGAATAACACGATGGTATCCTTTTCGTCGAATCCGATAGATCGTAAGATCGCAATTTCCCTTTTTTTCTGATTTACCACCATGTTTAGAATATTATATATTCCGAATGCAACTACGAGCATGATCGTAAATGTGGTGGTATTTCGGACTATATTTTGAGTATTGAATACGGCCAGGATATTTTCATAGGCCTGATCCCAGCTTTGTACCTTATCTCTGGTAAAGAAAGACCATTCCGTGGCTACATCCGCAGCCTGAGATAAGTCTTTAAGTCGGATAGCGATCTCCGAAACGACGCCGTTTGCCTGAGTAATCCGTTGGACGGTCCTCAGAGACGCATAAACGGCAGTATCGTCGATCATCTTATTCCCGACGCGAATCACTCCGCCGACCTTTACATGGACCACATTTCCTTGCGCGGTTACGACTTGAACTGTATCGCCAAGACTAGCGCCGAGCTTTTCCAACAAGCCGGAACCGACGAAGATCATATCTCCTCCTCGATCTAAGTCCCTAAAATTACCTTGTTCAACATAATTGCCGATCGTGGTCACTCTCATCTGCCGAACGGGATCGACGCCCTGAAGTTTTCCCGGAAGAGTTTGTTTGCCGAATTTAAAGATCAACTGTTGATTCAACTGAGGCGCGTATGCTTCTACACGATCATCCTCGTCCAATTTCAAGAACCAACCGTTTGCGTTCGTCAATTGGTTCGAATCGGTTTTACCGGAAGGAGGCTTAATCCAACGAACCGCAACCGACTCGGGAAAAAAAACTCCTTGAAAGGTCTCGACTTTGAGCACATCGTCTCGAGGAGAAATTCGAATTTGTGCGTCATTATTCACCAATTGATCGGTGATATACTCTTGAAACCCGATCATGATTCCTGAAAACGAACAGTACGCCGCCGTTCCCAATAAGATACCAAGAAAGGTCAAAAACGTCTGCTGCGGTCGGCTCAATAATTGTCGGATAGCTAAGAACAGCATGTCTCTATCACCTCCCTTCTTGAATGTATACGATATCCGTCGGAAGGATTGAATTTTCCAATACTTCGCACCACTCTCCGTCTACGGCCCCGACCTTCGCAGGTATCCAGAACGTTTTACCGTCTCGCTTTATCTGAATCCTGCCTTTTTCGATGGAGGTAATCGGAATTAGTAGCACGTTCGATTTTCGATCTACTTCTACGGCTACGTCTGCCGTCATTTCCGGAAGAACTCCCTGAGGCATGGAATCCACTTCAATCCTTACGAAAAATTGCCCGTCGGAAGGATATACCTTCGTTACCTTACCGTGTAATTTCATCCCGCGCAGAGTTTCAAAACTCAATTCGGCAGGCTGACCCACTCGAAGACGAAGCATAGAATCTTGGTCCAGGGACAATAGAACGTAAATCTTCTTCAAATCCATCATCGTTAAGACGGAAATCCCCGGCATGACAACCTCCGCTTCTTGATAGGACAAAGTTGTCACCGTTCCGTCGAACGGAGCCCGGAATAATGCACCGGAATCCGAAACCATTAATTCGGTTCCCGCTTTTAAAATATCGCCTTCTTTAATGAATAGTTTTTTGATCTCGGACGCTATACCGAATTTCATATGATAGATTCGATCGGATTTAACCGTTCCCAATGCGTAAACGAGCTCCACAATCGGGCCGGTCCGAGGAGATATCGATCTTCTGCCGAAACCGATCTTCGCGATGAGAAAAACACCGAGAAAAAAAAGACCCAATCCGAATATGGCAATCGCAATCTTTCCCTTTCGGGACGAGTAAAGAAATCGGAAAAAAACTATTAACTTATTCATTCGCAACCTTTAAGAGAAATTCCCCTTTAAAATTTTATTAAAAAGCGCATAAGTTCTGAAAATCACTTCAACAATTCATAATTAGATAGGAACGACCATCTACAATTTTTTATTTCTAAAATATTCCATTAGGGAATTTTTATTCGATTAACAACCAAGGCTCGGCGTCTCAGGCTTTTCCCCGGCATACTGAATAGAAATTCAAAAAATAGGTCAAACGCAAAGTAAAATTAATAAATATCCGGTTGACAATTGTCTATTTACGGATAAATATAAATGCCAAGGTTTGTTCAGCGGTTCTTCAGCCGTAATTTTTTATGAAGAGAAAGGATAAAATAGAATATTACAAAACAGACTTTTTTCAATCCGCAGCTAAAGAACTCGGCAACAATTAAACCCATCTAAAAAAATTCAAAAATCGCTTAGAATCATGCGATCGGGACCGTTGTGTATAGTCAAGTTGCACGAAAGATCTAAATTTGGGTAAAAATTATGAGCGAAGCGAATTTCTATAATCGAATATTCGAAAATGGATCCGGAATTCTTAGCGTATTGGAAAATATCCCGGTCTTGATCATGGCAATCGACGAACACTCCAGAATCGCTTTCTGGAACCGGGAATTGGAGAAAGTCACCGGATATTCGTTTCAGGAAGCCACCGAGGACGCTGAGCATTTTTTTGCCCTTTTATTACCCGATAAAGAATACCGCAAATCGGTTACTGAGATTTTATTAAAATCCGAGAATCATTTTGAAAACTGGGAAATAAAGTTAAGAACGAAAGGAAACGAAACGAAAACCGTCTCCTGGTCGAGAGTTCCCGCACAATCTTCTCATCTGAAGCAAAACAATTGGATCATCGGGATCGACGTCACCCAGAGGGTGGATGTTGAACAAAATCTCCAAAAATCCGTAAAGATCCTTTCTGATTTTCAAACCGCTCTTAACGCAGTATCGATCGTCGCCATCACTGACAAACGAGGAACGATCATTTATTCGAACGATAATTTTTGCAAAATCAGCGGATACTCAAAGGACGAACTTTTGGGGCAGAATCACAGAATTATCAACTCCGGCTATCATGATACGGAATTTTTCCGAAACCTTTGGCAAACCATCTCCAGAGGAAAAATTTGGCGTGGAGAAATACGCAACAAAGCTAAGGACGGGCGCTTTTATTGGGTGGATACTACGATTTCCCCTATCTTCGACGAAAAAGGAAAACCGTTTCAATATTTAGTAATACGTAACGAAATCACCGAAAGAAAAGAGGCGGAAGAGAAAGCGCGCCTGGCCGAACATAGCCTCAAGACATTCCAAGATCGTATGAGTCCTCATTTTCTCTTTAATACTCTCAGTATCATACATTCTTATTTGGAAACGAATTCAGCTCTGGCCGATTCCGCGATCTTAATGTTGGCGGAAAACTATCGCTTTCTCATCGACAATGCGAGTAAGCAATTGGTCCCGTTCGACATAGAATGGCAATTTATGGAAAATTACATTAATCTATTGAAATTGCGCTTTCAAGATTTTATGGACGTGGAAATTTCCAAAGAAGGTGATTTCCGAAAAAGCGTTCTGCCTCCTTTGATTCTACAACCTTTAGTGGAAAATTCTTATATCCATGGAATTCGAGACAGAGACGGAAGAGGAAAAATCTGGGTTAATGCGCTGATTGTCGGAGATAGAACGACGATAACGATTCGGGATAACGGTGAAGGAGTTAAATCCACCGTAAATCATTCCAGAACCCTTGGCAATATATCGGAAAGATTGAAATACTATCTTTCCGGATCCGAACTGAAAATCGAGAATCATCCGGAAGGTGGAGCCGTAGTTACAGTGACTTTTGATAAGCCGAAAAGCTAATTATTTCAAAACAGGATACGATGGAAACTAACGCTAAAGAATTAAAAATTTTGATCGTGGAAGACGAGGCCCCCACTCGTGATTTACTTGTCAGTTACTGTCTCAGTCGTTCCGAATTAAAGCTATCGGGGATCGCTAAGGACGGGGCGGAAGCGTTAGAAAGTTTGCAATCCACCGATTTTGATCTCGTTTTCTTAGACATTAATTTACCGAAACTTTCCGGCTTGGAAGTTCTGGAAAAACTGGAAAAAACTCCCTATATTATATTTATAACTTCTCTCAGAGATAAGGCGATAGAAGCATTCGAATTCGGCGCCCTTGACTATTTGCTCAAGCCGTTTTCGAGAGACCGCTTCAATAAAGCGGTGGATAGAGCCTTGGAATACATTAGCCGGGAAGGAAAGCAGGAAAACAGCTCTTTTAACGAACACGGGTTGTTTATTCTGGAAAAAGAAAATTATTTCTTAATCCCTTATAAGGATATAGCTTATATTTCCTCCAGAGATAATTTCAGCGTAATTCATACCGACGAGAAGGAATATGTAACTTACAAGTCTCTAAAAAATTTAGAGACCAAACTGCCTCCCAGCAAGTTTCTACGGATATTCAAACAATATATCATCCACCTGGAATATCTCGTAAGGCTCCAAAGCGACAATTCCGGAAATTACACCGTTTTTCTGAAAGACGAGGACGAAACCCAGCTTCCGGTCGGGCGAAAATATATCTCCAAAATTAAGGAGCTTTTGTAGGCGTTTCCCCCTGTAATTCCGCCGAAAACCCGTCCGTTCCGACGAATGGCACCCACCCCATTGACTATCTCTCAAATCCGAAGTAAATACCTTTTGTAAGCATTAAATCGAGGTATTTAATATGGCATCGGCACTGGCATACCAAGTAACGGAAGATAGAATTCCGCTCTCGACCAACTGGTCAACGTTTCCGGCTTGTTCGAAGGATTTGTACGAATCTCTTTTGCATCCGCGATTCGGAAAACGTACCTTCAAGTTTCCTAAAAAAAGTATCCTTTTTAACGAGGGTAAGCCGACTACCGGATTATACCTGATCCTTCAAGGTACCGTAAGGACTTTTAAGGATTCGCCCAATGGTCAAAGACAACAAACTCTCAAAATCTATTCTCCTGAAAGCTGGGTAGGACTTAGAGACGCGATCTCGGAGGACTACTATAACAAAACCGCCGAATGTCTGGAAGATACCGTTGCCGTATATATCGATAAGGAAGAAATGAAAAAAGCCTTTAACCAAGACTTTTCCTTCCAGACTGAAATCACGAAGTATATCGCAACCGAATGTCGCGCTGCGGAAAATCGAATCTATTCAATGGGAACCAGACAGGTCCATTCCAAACTCGCCGAGTTCCTGCTATCCCTGAAAGAAAAATACGGCTCGGAAATTAACGTAAAATTCAGCCGGGAAGTGATGGCAACTATGATCGGATCCAAAACCGAAACTCTAGTAAGGGCATTAACCGATCTAAAGGGAAAAGGTTGGATAGAAATCGATAAGAATATGATCTCCATTAGGAACGAAGAAGCTCTATTAAAGTTAATGGAGACTTGAAACTAGTTATTCCGATGGATCGTTTGTCCATAATGGTACCTAAACAAAAAAACGACTCGGCGAGCCTGTCAATTCCTGTCCATCTTGTGACCTTGGATGCAAATCTCGACATTCCCGACGGAGCGACGAAACTAACCCTGCTCGTTGAAGGCGCGGCAGAAAAGTTAGGAACCCGCTCCGGAATGCATTTTAATAGACTTCGAGATAAATTGCGTTCGGAGAATATCGCGACATTAGCCCTGGACAGTCTCTTGACTCGCGAAGAAAGATCGATCACCTTAAACGAGGTCGATACGAATCTTTTGAAAGATCGATTATTGACGGTGGTGAATTGGATTCGCGGGTACGATAAGACAAAAAACTTAAAACTGTTTTGTTGCGTTTCCTATGATGCGGCGACGTACGTTTTGAAAGCAGTGATCGAAAATCGACTGAAACTCGAGGGAATCATTTCCATTTCCGGAGATCTGAACGGATTCGCCGAAAAAAATAAAGTGGCGGAACTCGACATACCGATGCTTTTAATCTTTGGAGGGTTCGACTTTTCGCGGATCGAAAAAAATAAACAGCTCTTTATAGAACCCAAAAAACAAAAACGAGAGATGGAGATAGTTCAATTATCTTCCGGTCTTTTTACGGAAGAAAAGAAATGGGACCAAGCTATGGACAAAATCGCAATCTGGTTGAATACCGTCCGTTCATAGAATAATTCCCTTCTTTATTCAAATCCCTATAAATAACGTTCTCATTGTCTTATCCCTTCAAACGAGATTCCCTATATTCTACCGGCGACATCCCGGTGAAATTTTTAAACGCGGAATGAAAGGATGATTTGGAATTAAACCCGACCGATAACGCGATCGTTAATACGGATCGACCCTTTTGTTCGAGTAACTGTTCACAAGCCTCTTTGATCCTATATTCATTCACGAATTGATTAAAGTTCTTCTTATATTCCGAGTTGATGAATTCGGATAATTGTTCCGGAGTAATTTTCGGTCCTTCGAAAGAAACGAGAGATGCCAGCATGCTTAATGTCAAATCCTCCGTAGTATAGACTCTCTCCGTCTCCATACAAGTCCGTAACCGAAAACCGACTGCGCTTCTATCCAAGCCTGTCAGCCTGGATTTTCTGGTTCCGATCAGGGACTTTGAAAATTCTATGCCCAAAGGAAATCGTTGGGCATAGAAATAGATTCCGCAAATGCTTAGGGTAACGATCATAGCGCCGTATCCATGAAGATCGCTTTTTAAGCGACCCAGCCATTGGGCGTACATGCTAAGTCCTGCGCCCGCTCCCCCTGCGATCGATAGAAGTATGATGCTCGCCCGCTGTCTAGGCCAATCCGCGTCCTTTCCGGTTGCGGAACTTGCATGTACGACAAGCAGACCGGAAACCAAAATCGATAGAAATCTCGGTCCGTACGAAAATAATCGGAGAAGCAAAGGTGGAGTAAAATTTTCATTCGGATCCGCCCAAACTGCGAGTGCCAATTCTTTCCAGGACAGCTTTTCCTCGTTTGCCCAGTAACCTAAATAATACAGCTCCAGCAAAAGGGAGGCCACTGCCAAAAGTAACGAAATGAATCCCCATTTTTTAGATTCGAAATCCGGCTCGGATAATTTCCGTCCGAAGGCGTAAAACAGAGGAACGAATGCATATGCCGCGGGAAGATTCAGTAGAGAATAAGGAGCGAGAACTTCAGGCGGAGAATCCAAGAGATTCAGAGCGGTTTGCCCCTGCCAAATTCCCAATAAGAAAAGCATTCCGGCCAGCAACCAATAGATAGACGTTTTTCCGCTCTTAAAGATTTGCCCCAGCGCAAGTAACCAAGCAAGGCTTGCACCGAATAGAACGGAAAATCCTAGAATTCTATTCATAGTAGAATAGAATTACGCAATCCATTCTCCTAGCAATTACTATACGAGCATAAATTTCCATCTTTGGCGGTCCGAAATCTTGATTCAGGACGACAGCTTCCGAAAAATCCGGCATGATCATTTGAACAAGCGCCGAAACGATTTAAATCCTCCACCGGAGAGAGTAAAAATTGGAAAATTCAGCCTAGATGAATATTATGGAGAGAATATGAGATTATTTATTACCGGAGCATCCGGCTTTGTAGGAGGAGCGATCGCAAAACGACTAAAAGAGAATCATTCCATCTTAGCGCTTTCTCGGTCTGCAGAAACCGATACAATCCTAAAGAAGTCCGGACTAGAAGTCTTTCGGGGAAAGCTAGGAGCGATTCCTCCCGAAGCATTGCGAGAAATCGATGTAGTTATTCATTGCGCGGCCTTCGTAGGGCCTTGGGGAAATCGAAATGATTTTTGGGAAGCGAATGTGGATGGAACAAGTCAGCTCTTAGAGGCGGCAAAAACCGCAGGAGTAAAACGCTTCATCCATATGGGGACCGAGGCAGCATTGTTCCACGGCCAAGACATGATTAAGATCGATGAAACCTATCCCTATCCGAATCAAACTCCCTACCTTTACAGCGAAACTAAAGCCGAAGCCGAGAGACGTGTATTAGCCGCCAACTCCGATAATTTTAAAACGATCTCGCTACGACCTAGATTGGTTTGGGGTCCGGGTGATACTTCCGTTTTACCCGTATTAAAGAAAATGGTTTCCGAAGGAAAATTTCTTTGGATTAACGGAGGAAAAGCCCGAACTTCCACCACCTATATTCAAAATTTAGTATATGCGACCGAACTCGCTCTCACTCAAGGAGTCGGAGGACAATCTTACTTCGTTACCGACGATGAAGATCAAACTTTCCGTTCGTTCTTAACATTCATGATGAAAACCCAAGGTATAGATTTGCCTACAGGATCCGTCCCGGCCTTCTTAGCCAGGAGCCTTGCGTTCATCATCGAGGGGATTTGGAATCTATTCCGGATTCAAAGCGAACCTCCCCTCATGCGATTCGCGACCGATATTATGGCGAAGGAATGCACGATTAAGATCGATAAAGCGAAACGCGAATTAGGCTATGTCCCGAAAATTTCAGTCGCACAAGGCCTAATCGCAATGAAAGAATTCGGATAAAATTCTAAGCAGAAATGATCGGATCCAAATATCCGATCATTTCTGACGGTCAGAACCGACCGCTAAAGACTGATGACCCGGATGCACTTTAATTCCGGGAAACTTGGCGACGATCTCCTTAAGAAAGTCCAAGCTCTCTCGGTTCAGATCTTGGTTTTCAGAATAATCTCCGGGAGTTACCGAATGCTCCCATCCCCAGCGGGTATGGCAGGTATCGCCAGTGAGCAATTGAAGTCCGGAGGTGCTCTTTACCAAAAACGCCAGACTTCCGACCGTATGACCCGGGACCTGTAGAATATAGAAAGATTGGTCTCCGAAGAAATCCAAAACCCTTGCCGAATTTCCGTCTCCTTCGGTAAAGGTAAGTTCCTCTAGCGCAGGCGCCGGACCTAAAACCTTATCCGTTGTCCCTTGCACAAACAGATTCAAAAAATTACGTTTTGAGGTCTCTCTCTTGCCTGTATAAATAGGAGTTCCTGCCGGGAAATCGAGAGCTCCGAGAATATGGTCTAAATGAAGATGAGTCAACAGAATCCCCTTAACTGGTTTAGATTCCTTTTTTAGCCATTCATCGGCGGTAAGATGTATCTTTAAATCGTTCGCATTCATAGCCGACGCAACAAGCGAGGATATAGGCCATTCTTTAGGATCTTTACGGAACACATCCGCGATTCCAGTGTCGACGATATAGCGACCGAACTTAGGATGGTCTATCACGTAAAAATAAATTTGAATCGGCTCCTTACCGGACTCGAGCTTCGCTTCCTTAGCTTTCGGATCCTTTAAATTAATTAAACCGGATCTTTCCGCCTTCCAATCCGCAGCTAAAACTTTTTGAAAAACGATCGGTCCTTTTTCCTCAGCATTACCGGTCTGGAGGGTGCCGGGTTTTCCTCTCGTTACCTGTAAAGCAGTATGGGAAGTAACGGAACAGGATAAAAATATCGCTACGCATAACAAAGATAAGAATTTCATACGAACAGATTCGACTTAGAGCACAGGAAAGCAAGGGATTTTCACGAACCATTTCCCGGGTAGTAGATCTTTGTAAACGTAAATCAAAGAAGAACGTAGAAACGAAAGATCGCTTTTATTGCGGATCCCTTTTTTAATTCACCCTTCTTGGGCGGCGCACTAATTCCATAAATTACAAATTCGCGTCGAACTCCCTTAAATTAGCTGTCATGAAATTTTCTTATTGATTCAGTTTCGAACGAACTGATGATCGTTGTGCGGCGCTCCTTCATCCATCATTCTTAATTTTTTGAATCGTTGTTTCGCCACCTAATCAATACAAACGTTTTAAATAAAAACATTGTTTTCGATTTATTAATTATTTATTGACGATCGTATATCCCTGATTAGAATAGCGGAAATTTTGAAACACTTCTTCAGGAGCGCTTTCAAAACGTTAGTCTTGTTATCAACAATAAAAGACAAATCCGATTCATAGCTCACTTTCTCTGAAGGATTGAACCGATGCTCTCACAGGAACAAAGTTTCCAGAAATTCGTTTGGACTCTGGAGAAGAAATGGATTCAGATCGTTTGCGTACTGGGTTTTACACTCGTTCCTATTTTCGGCGGTTTGGATTATTTCATCATCCCTAGAGAATACCTGGATCAAAACTTAACCTACTTTCTAACTCTAAGAGCCGCCGCAAGCGTCATCGTCTTCATACAATTTATTATTCTGAAATATTCCAACCCGAATCCCTGGAATGCGATTCACGCGTACGTGTTCACTTTCGTCGTTGGCGGAATCATCTCTCTTATGACGACTCGGCTTGGAGGCTTTGAATCTTCCTACTATGCCGGATTAAACCTAGTTTTGATCGCCGTAAACCTGTTCCTACCTTGGAACGCGTTGAAAGGAAGCTTAAACAGCCTAATCATAGTCGTTCAATACGTGATATTAAATCTAATTTTTGATAAGGAATACCAGGTCATTTCGATCATTAATAATCTTTATTTCATGTTAGGAACGATCATCATTTCGGTCACGATCGCTCACTTCAAATTCACATTAACCAAATCCGAATTCGAAAAGATGGATTTAATCAGTAATCTAAAATCCCAGCAGGACGGTGATTATTTTTTAACTTCGTTAGTTTTACAACCGCTGAGCTTAAACTTAGCCAAAAGCGAATCGGTTCATATAGAATTTTACACCAGCCAAAAGAAGAAATTCGTCTTTAAAACATGGAAACAAGAGATTGGCGGAGATATCTGCGTTTCCAACGTTATTACTTTAAAAGGAAGATCCTACGTCGTCTTTGTGAATGCCGATGCGATGGGAAAATCCCTGCAAGGAGCTGGCGGTGCGATCGTTTTCGGCGCCGTTTTCCATGCAATGGTGCAAAGAACCAAAATGATGGAAGTCCTGCAGAATCAATATCCGGAAAGATGGCTTAAGAACGCCGTCATCGAACTTCAGAAGACTTTCGAAAGCTTCGACGGGGCGATGATGATTTCGATGGTCATCGGCCTTGCGGATGAAGAGTTAGGGTTGGTTTATTATATCAACGCCGAACATCCCTTTCCGGTTTTATACAGAGACGGAAAAGCCGTCTTCTTGGATTCACAGATCTATTTCAGAAAAGTCGGAATGTTGGAACTGAAGAGCAAACTCTTCGTCAGCCTATTCCAAATGGAACCCGGTGATTCGATTATCCTAGGTTCGGACGGTCGAGAAGATTTGATGGTATTTGATCCTGGAATTAATTCCAAGACAATGGTGGAAGACGAAAATTTCTTTTTAGATAAGGTCGAAAAGGGAAAAGGAGAACTGGAAGGAATCGTTGCGGAATTGCAGAACTCCGGAGACATTATCGACGATCTATCGCTTTTAAAAATAACGTACCAGCCGCAACATTCTCGAGTCGAAATCGGTAGTCGAAACGGGAACGATCAATCATCCGAGAATTCTTCATCCATTAATAATTCTGAGAAAACTCTGGATTCTCTAAAGTACATCGTGTCTTCCAATTTAAAAGACGGAGATATCTCCAAGGCGATCCAAGCAGCGAAAGAAATCGTCAGGATCTCGCCTATTGAATCCAATTATCTCTACTTTCTTGCAAAAAATCTAAATAAGACGAAAAATTACAAAGACTCCATCGAATATGGAGAACGATTTCGGTACCGAAACCCGAGCCATGTCAACAACTTGATAGTATTATCCGATTCTTATAGAAGAACCGGAGATATGAAACGATCCGAACTTTTATTAAGAGACGTCTTTTCTCACGAACCCGAGAACACGATCGCATTGAATCTTTTAGGAAGGCTAAAAACTCATAATGGAAAAAACGTCGTCTAACCAAATAGAAGAAACGATTGAAAAGCAACTTCCTAAAGAAGAGGTCTTTACACCCGCTTATCGTTGTCAGTATAAAATACATTCCTTAAACGGAAGCGAATGTACGATCGAATCGTTTCTGAAAGACATATCCAAGCACGGTACTCGAATCTATAACCCCGAGTCTTTGCCCGGAGAAGAAAGAGTCGGATCGACGCTTGAGATGAGTATCTATACCGATGTTTTGCAGTATAGCCGAAAACTAAGCGGAGTGATTCGGTGGGAGAAACATACGGATACTGGATGGGAGTACGGTGTCCAATTCGACGAGCCGATTCATCTTGAATTATTTCGTTCCGTTCACGACTCCCTTTTGGGAATTAAAAATAAAGTGGAATCGAACGAACCGAAAACTCCGCATAACGGATCGCTTTCCATCGTATTTCAGGCGAAGGAAAAAATCCAGTCGATCATGCCGCTTCTTACCCAAATGGAATCCAGCCTAAACGAATACGAGTATGCGGTCGGATATAACTTAAAAGAAGAGATCTATAAGGCCACTTACACTTTATTAAGCCCGATTTACGAATTCCTAAAGATCAAATCGAACGAATTGTATCACGAGCTTTCTCCTAGCGAGATCCAATATAATTTCCAGTACATTCGCCAAGAACTAAAGGACTTTTTATTTTTGGATCCTTTCGTCAAACGAGCCACGCTGAAACCTCTCGGTTACGCCGGAGACTTCGAGATGATGGATGCAATCTATAGAAATACGAGCGAGGGGACGAACTTATTAGGTAAAAGCCTACATAAATGTACCTTAAGTCTAAAATCGGCGCAGGCGGTCTTTCATAGACAAAACTTCTTTTATAGAACGATCCTGGATCGGTTGAAGAAAACCGACGGAAGAATTTTCGTGTTATCGGTGGCCTGCGGCCCCGCCCGCGAAGTGGTAACGCTGGTTCGTAATGCGGATCAGTCCCTACTCGACAAACTTAGTATCTATCTGCTCGATCAGGATCCGAGAGCGATCACCGAAGCAAAACACGGGATAAGAATTGCACTACTGAGAAGTAAGAAACAATTGGACTTTCATTGTTTAAATGTGGAAATCGCGCGATTCGCCGCAAACCCGAGAAAATACGTTTCTAATTCGGAAGTGGATTTGATTTATTCGGCTGGATTATTCGATTATATTAAAACTAGAACCGCTCAAAAGATTTGTTCTCATCTATACTCCCTCCTGAATCCGACCGGAGAAATTTTCTTGGGGAACTTTTCCGCCGACTCGGATGAAATCGGAATCATGGAAGTGATGGATTGGAGTTTGATCTATAGAACGGATGAAGAGCTACTTAGTTTTGCTGATACGATCTCAGGTCCAAAAACCCTCGGCGTCATCGACGATGCTCTCCCGCAAAAATTCTTTTACCTAACGAAGAGTTCTCCGAGCGAGAATTAAGATAACTTGACATTCGTATGAATCGCATCGGAAGCCTCAGGAGAGGCGACCAATGCGAATTTGAGAATCGGCTTATTTTCTTCCGAACTTAGCGGTTAGTTTACCGTCTGCTAACTTCATCGAGTTGATATAGAATCCGACAAGAGCTCCAGAAGCGTCTTGATCTAGCGGAATCTTATCTTTCAAAGCGATCACTCTGAAAATGTATCGATGAGGTTTTTCTCCGGCAGGAGGACAAGGACCGCCGTATCCGGGTTTTCCGAAATCGGTACGACTTTGGATCGCGCCTTTTGGAAGAGTTCCTTTCTCATTTCCTGCCTTGGAATCAAGACTTGTAATATCGGCAGGAATATTGAAGATCACCCAATGCCACCAACCGCTTCCGGTCGGAGCATCCGGATCGTAAACGGTTATAGCAAAGAATTTGGTGTCTTTAGGCGCCCCGGTCCAATGAAGATCCGGCGACACGTTATCTCCCGAACAACCGAATCCATTAAAAACTTGAGCGTTTGTTATGACTCCTCCTTCTTTAATGGAACTACTGCTTACTTTCAAATCGGAAGCAAATGCGGAACTCGCGGAAAGTGCAAAAAGTAATGCAGCCACCTTAATATTGAATCGCATGATAAAAACCTCCCAGTTCTTAACGCAATCCATAGACTAAAGTTAACTGGAAACTATGCATTCCAATTTTCCTCTAAAACCGCAAGAGAAGTCAAACTCGATCAAAGATTGTGCCGATCCGCTCATCCTGTATCTTATTTCTCCGGAAATCTGCCGGAGAATGACCGAACCTGTTCCTAAATCGAACTGCAAATCGGGATGCAGATTCATATCCGACTTCCTTGGCGATATCGCCGATTGATAAATCCGTCGATTGCAATAACGACAAAGCGTGAGACATCCGTACGTCTATTAACAATTCGGAAAAAGATACGCTCTCCAGAGCCAGCTTCCTACGCAAAGTCGCCTCGCTGATCTCCATCTGACTCGCAATATTGGCGGCCGACCAATCGTTTGCCGGAGCGGAATTAAGCACCGATCTCACTTTGTAGGCTAGCTTGACCTGCGAAGAAATATGAAATCGTTTTCCATATTCGCCTAACCATAGTAAGACTTCACTCACCCTATGAGCGGCGATACTTGAAGGAATACTTCGACTAGTCGTTATGGACTCGGTCGCGAGTTCGAACGCTTCTAAAAATCCCGATTTTAGAGACGTCATCGTAAACGCGATTTCAATCGGCTTGAGGGAATTTTGCGTTTCGCCGAATTGTTTGATTATATTCGGATGAAATGCGAGCCAAGAAGCCTCGAAATCTCCGGCTGCCGGAGCGTTGACCACATCAAAAGATTGTCCTCCCGCAATCGCAACGGCTTCACCTTCCCTTACTATGGATTCAAAGCCGTCTCGACGTAATGTCTTTATTCCTTTCTTAATGTAGACGAGGGTCGGCAACTCCGTTACGACCCTCGAAAGGTATAATTCGAATTTCTGCCTGACGGATGCAGTGATACCGACACCCTCGCGCGAAGTAATCGTTCGCTTCATTCGCACCTCCGAAAAGTATTCGCTAGTAAAATTTGGATCCGATTTTTATCGCTTTTAGAATGGAAATCGAGAAATCGATAAGTGTAAGACACAAAAACTTTGTAGCATAGAATCTCGGACATGCATCGAAATTTTTAATTCATCTTTGATAAAATTCGAGCGTGCTGAATGAACGTTCGGGATCGAATAAGAATATAAAATCAAATGAGTCATAAATTGACCCGTGTCTATATGAAAATCGAACAAAACGACGTTCGCTGAGAAATCCGGAAAATTATTTACATGTTTCCGATTCTTTTCTTCTTTTCCAAACCGTCGGTAAATGTATCGTTAGGCGCGAATCAAAAGCTTATATCCCAAAACTTTGCGACGGAGAGTTTCCCATGAGTCAGGCCTCAGTTCTTACACAAGTTCTGCCCGTAAAAAATGGTAACATTTTCGAAATTATCATCAACCGGCCGGAAGTACATAATTGTGTGAATGGAGAAACCGCCGAGCTTCTCCTCTCTGCCTGGAAACGATTCCGAGACGATACAGACTTGACGGTGGCAATCCTGCGAGGGAACGGCGAGAAATCGTTTTGTGCCGGCGCCGATCTGAACGCGTTGGAAACTCTTATGGATATCAACGGTACGAACGATGAAATTCGCCATTGGATAAAAAATTCAACCGGCCCGATGGGAGGATCTAGAGTAGTCCAACGAAAACCGGTCATAACGGTTTCACAAGGTTATACTTATGCGGGTGGGCTCGAATTATTTTGCCATGGACATATTCGAATTGCGGAAAAGCAGGCGATGTTTTCCGTTGCCTGCCGACGTTGGGGAGTTCCACTCGCGGACGGTGGAACCGTTTATCTCCCTTGGTTAATCGGCCCCGGATCCGCTTTGCCTTTAATTATCACCGGCCAACGAATTCGGGCCGAAAGAGCCCAGGCTATCGGGCTGGTTTGGGAGATTGTTCCCAAGGGGAAAGGAATCGAAAGAGCCAGGCGATACGCGGAACAAATTTGCTCCGTCCCTAGAGATGCATTGATGGCCGATCTATCCTCCGCGATAGACGGATATGGACGACCGTTAGAAGAAGCTTTGGAAATAGAGGCAAGAGGTATTTATCCCGTAGTAACGAGTGATTCATTTCGGGACGGCGTTTCAAACTTTCAAAAGGGAGAACGGTTTTGGTTTAGATAAACGACCGAAAAACGATTTCGCAATTAAGAAAATTGCGATCCGAACGAATCATGAGGATTATGGAAGAAGTATTCTGTTTAGGAAAAGAAGAAAACCGAAATGCACAAACAAATATTGGATTTCTTGAAGAATCTATCCAAAAATAACAATAGGGATTGGTTCAAGAAAAACGAGATAACTTATCGCTCCGCGTTAAACGAATTTTATGACTTTGTAGACGAGTTGATTCTTGGAATACAAACTTTCGATCCAAGCATACGAAATCGAACCGCGAAGGAATGCGTATTTCGAATTTACAAGGACGTTCGATTTTCGAAGGACAAATCGCCTTATAAAACCAACTTCGGAGCCTGGATCAGTCCTGCAGGCAAAAAGGAGGTTTCGGCGGGTTACTATATTCATATCGCTCCGGGTGAATCGATGGTCGCCGGAGGTCTATATCTCCCGCCTCCTCCTGCCTTACTTTCCGTTCGAAATGCCATCGCAACGGATTCAGAAAAACTCCGCAGCATAATCGGCGCGAGGAGTTTTAAAAATCAGTTTAAGGAACTCGAAGGGGAACGATTAAATACCGCCCCGAAAGGATTTTCGAAAGATCACCCCGATATCGATTTACTCCGCTTGAAAAGCTTCATCGCAACCCGCAAATTCAGCGATAAAGAAGTGTTAGAGAATCGTTTCATAAATCTTTGCCTAAAGTCCTTTGAACAATTGCTCCCTCTGAATCGGTATCTGAACGGCGCTCTCAAATATTAACGGATATTGTGAAACGACAAGACAAGGATTCTTTCACATCTTAAGAATCCTGATCGTCGATTCAACCCCGAACTCAAGGAACAGCCTCCCTAAATGGGAAGGCTCGCTAACATTCGACGAGATCGAATACGAATAATCAGGCCAATGGCTGTAAAAATGACACCCTAAATCTTCAGATGATGCTCGTGAAAATATTCCTTGGCGGATTTAATAATCTCCGGCGCCGATGGATGGTCCATCGTAACAACTCCGATTACCTTCTCGGCCAATTCCGGTTTATGCGATTCCAAATACGATTTGAAATGGTTTTTTGCCATACCGGGTCCTGCAATGAGCAGATCGCCAACTGCGCCTAGCTTTTGGGAAACTTCATGGAAGAAATGTTTTATTTCCTCGTTATGGATCTGATCAATTCTATCCAAATGGTTATCATGATGTTTCGGCTTAATTCTATCCAAGTCGGTATTCATTTCAAACGTATCTTTCGTAAAAACAAACCCTTTTGCCTGTTCCGAATCTATCCAAAGAATTGAATGTTGCATATTTCTCCTCAAACGGTTCTTCCATTATAGCTTAAATAACGCTTATTATAAAATAATTAATATCTGTTCTATCGATGCTTTTTGTCAACGATCCGTAGTAGATGCTTTAATCGGAAGGAATTCATTCAGCTAAAACCTGAATCGAAAAAGCAACGCGATATTTTCACCCGGTATATTACTCGATTTCCTTATATTTAGGCAGATCGCCACCCCGCTAGTTGCTTAATTCCAAAAATATAGTATTACTTATCATTGTTAAATGACATGGAGCCCGAGTAGTAGCCGTGAACAATATCGATCAAAAAAATACTCCTCCTAAAAACATATTCATGCTGGGTTGGGAATACCCGCCCCATATCGCAGGAGGGCTCGGCGTTGCCTGCAAAGGGATCGTAAATTCCTTATCTAAACTAGGGCATACGATCTTCTTGCTAGTCCCGAAACTCCATGGGGACGAAGAGCAAATCGACGGGGTCAATCTACTAGACATAAATTCGGGCTGGCAACTTTTGGGCCAAGAAGACCAAAACGAATTAATTCAAAGTCACTCATTCAATGCTCAAGAAAGCAGCGATAGATTGAATTTCTCTCCGTACAGCACCTTTACTGGCGGAAACGATTATACTTATCGTTCTTCGGAAACCTTAGTAGGGAGTGAAGAAAAGATAGGAATAAAAGAGAACCGCACGACCGCGATTGCTCCGATTCATATATCCGGCGGCTACGGTCCGGTCATATTTCACGACATTCATAAGTATGCGGACTTTGCAGCCAAAGTTGCTGGCGTATTGCAACCGGATTTGATTCATGCTCACGATTGGATGACGTTTCCGGCCGCTAAAAAAATTCGAAACGCGCTTCCGGCGGAAATCATTTTACATTTTCATGCTACTGAATATGACAGATCCGGCGAAAATCAAAACGATTATATAAAGTCCATAGAGAAAGACGCCTGCGAGTTCTCAGATAAAATCATCACGGTAAGCGATTATACTAAGAATTTATTACAAGAAAGATACCTAGCGAATCCCGATAAAATCTTCGTCGCACATAACGGCGTATCCGAAAACGAAGAGTCGGAAAACTTCGAGTGTCAGGAAACGAGTATCGACGATCCGATCGTATTGTTCTTAGGGCGAATCACATACCAGAAAGGACCGGATTACTTTATTCAAGCCGCCGCAAAAATCATTCGCGAAGTTCCGAACGTTCGGTTCGTTATGGCGGGCACCGGTGACCTTCATCACAGAATGATCGAGTTGTCCGCAGATTTGGGAATCGGAAAGCATTTTCACTATACCGGTTATCTGAATAAGGAAAGCGCGCATCGACTTTATGAGATAAGCGATCTTTATATTATGCCCTCGGTTTCGGAACCGTTCGGCTTAACGGCATTGGAAGCCATGTCGCATAATCTTCCTGTTATTCTATCAAATCAATCCGGAGTAAGTGAAGTCGTTAATCAATGCCTGAAAGTTAACTTTTGGGACACCGAAGAACTCGCCGCAAAAACGATAGCCTTACTCAAAAATAGAATGTTAAGAGATCTAATGGGGCAAGAAGCCAAGAAAGACGCCTCAAAACTTACCTGGCATAATAATGCAAAAAAAATCGAAGAAGTGTATAGGAGAAAAGTATGATATCAGTTTGCTTTTATTTCGAGGTCCATCAACCGTTTCGCCTAAAGCCGTACGGATTCTTCCAAATAGGAAAGGATGATACTTATTTTGATGACGAAAAGAATTCGGCGATCTTAAGAAAAGTTGCCGAAAAGTGCTATTTGCCCACCACTCAATTGCTTCTGGATTTGATTCGGGAACACAAGGACGAATTCAACATTACGTTTTCGATTTCCGGAACCGCTATCGAGCAGTTTAAGAAATGGTGCCCTGTAGTCCTGGACCAGTTCAAACGCTTGGCCGATACCGGTAACGTTGAATTTCTTGCGGAGACGTATTACCACTCGTTATCTAGTCTTTTCTCGGAAAGAGAATTTTACAGACAGGTTCAAAAGCACCGCAAGACGATTAAACGGGAACTTGGAGTTTTGCCTGAAGCTTTCCGCAATACGGAACTTATATATTCCAATCATATTGGAAGTTTAGTAAGAAATATGGGTTATTCGGTAATGCTAATGGAAGGCGTAGATAGACTCTTGGATTGGAGAAGCCCTAATTTTCTCTATAAGGCTAAATACGAACCCGGTTTGAATTTGATGTTAAAAAATTACCGTTTAAGCGACGATATAGCGTTTCGGTTTTCTGAAAGAAGTTGGAGCGCTTATCCGTTGAAAGCGGATAAATTCTCGAATTGGGTTCATTCAGTCGCCGGAAACGGAGAATGCATTAACCTGTTCATGGACTTTGAAACATTCGGAGAGCATCAATGGGCGGATTCCGGAATCTTCGAATTTCTAAAGCAGCTTCCGTCTGAGATAAAAAAACATCCCGATTTTAAATTCAATACGGTTTCAAGAGCTGCGGAGAATTATTATCCGACCGGGGACATCGATACTCATGAGCCCGTTTCCTGGGCCGATATGGAGAGAGATACTTCCGCCTGGTTAGGCAACTCAATGCAACGCCAAGCTTTGGAAGCCGTATATGAGCTGGAGGATAAGGTCTATAGTTTCGGGGACGAAGAGTTGCTGGATACGTATGGGAAATTACAAACCTCGGATCATTTTTATTATATGTGCACTAAGTATTTTAACGACGGCGATGTGCATAAATATTTTAGTCCGTATTCTTCTCCGTATGACGCATATATCTATTATATGAACGTTTTACAGGATTTCCGTCAAAAGCTGAAAAGAAAAGCAGCCGTTGCTTCGGAAAAACCGAAAGTTTTACAGGAAGCTTGACTTCGGTGGAATGAAATTTCAGCCCCTCAAGTATGCGAGGTCTTCATCAACTGACGACTTCGTATACTTGACTAGATTTGGATTTACCCTTAACGGTCACCTTGCCGAGTTTATTAAACGAATATTTCTTTTTGTTCCGGAGTTTCTTATAAGTCTCTTCGCTTAACAAAAGAGTCGCTTGAAGCTCCTTAGTCAAACCTTCGATGCGTGATGCAAGATTGACGGCGTCGGAAATAACCGTACCGTCCATTCGCTCCTCCTCGCCTATCGTGCCCAACATAAGCGTTCCCGTATGCAAACCGATTCCGATTCGAATTGGCTGGTATTTTCGCTCTTTCCTAGAAAGGTTTAGATTTTCCAGTTCATTTAACATTTCCATGGCGGCCTGCAACGCATCGTCCGGGCCGTTCGGAAACAAAGCCATGATCAAAGATTTTCTATAGATAACGAACATTCCGAAATTGGAATTGAGGGATGACATTCTTCGCTTAGCAATACCACGTTTCACTTCCTCTCAAATCGCAGATTTAAATGACGTTTAGAAAGCGAACATAGTTACCCGAAAAACAGGAAAATCCTAAAATTCCCTCTAGCACGTTCGTTCCGGCTAAAAGTCATGGGCTTTCTGTTTTGGTCTTATACGAATCGATGACTCTCGCGGAATATATAAGTGCAGCTCCCGCGTTGACCGCAATTGCAACTCCTAAAGCTTCGGTTATTTCTTCTTGACTTGCTCCATGCTTAATTGCGGCGTCGGTATGAGCTGCGATACAGCCGTCGCATTGCCTGGTAATTGCGACTGCTAAAGCTATCAGCTCGCGAGTTTTACCGTCTAAGAAAGCTGTCTTTGAACCTGCTTCACTAAGCGCCCTATAGCCTCGGAGAATTTCGGGACTAATTCTTCCGATCTCAGCAATAGTCGTTTGCACTTGTTTTTGATATTCGTTCCAATCGAGCATCATTACCGGTTACCTCTCTTTGAACGGACCTTATTTTCAGGAAGGCAAATTCGAAATAAAAATAATCCACCCATTTATCCAGACTGTCAATATTCTTTTCGCCAAGGGAAGAGATAAATTATGGATAGATAAAATAAAACTATATGAAAGTCAACAATTCAGAAGATAATAATATTCTATAAATATAATGTTTCGGTATTTCAGAATATTATTTCTACGAAATTCCTTTTTTTTAAATCTTATTTCTTTGAATTCCGATCACAGAAATATCGTCTTGTTTAGGCAGACCGTCCAAAAAAGAATCCTGTTCTTTTAGGATAAAATCTATTCCTTGCTGAACGGGCATCGAACTGGAAAAACGAATCAAATTTTCGACCCGTTCTTCGCCAAATTCCTCCTTCTCGGAATTCCATTGCTCGACCAGTCCGTCGGTAAAGAGAACCAATCTTGCGTCATCCGATAAAGTTAATTCGCCAAACGCATACCCGCTCTTAGCCACTGCCCCGATAATTCTACCGGTTTTTTCCAGCTTCTCTATTTTGCCGGACGTAATTAAATATTGCGGAATATGACCGGCGGAGGCGTAGCGGATTGTATTTGATTTGGTGTCGATGTCCAGAACTATACAGGTCAAGAATTGGTTTAAGTTCCTGAACGAATATAAAAACTCGTTATTCAAATGATATAATATTTCTCCAACACTATAAACTCCTCGCTTTAACGATTCATAAATTGCTTTAATTCCCATGGTAATCAAGGCCGCCTGGACTCCATGTCCGGTTGCGTCGGCTAAAAATATTCGGGTTAAACCCGGTCTTAATTCTACGATATCGAAAAAATCCCCTCCTACTTCGGCCAAAGGTCTGTATCGGACGATAATTTCCAGTTCGCCGATAGTTCTGTCTTTTTGAGAAATAATTCCTGCTTGTATTTTCCTAGCGGTCGTTAAATCGCTTTGGATAATGCTCAAATTCTGCTCGAGTTCCCTCGCCAGAAGCTCCTTTTCCTTAATATTATTCCGAATCTTTTCCAAGACTAGATTATATCTTTCCGCAATCTGGCCGACTTCCGTAAACGGCTCGATCGATAAATCCTTGCTAAGATCACCTGTTCTCTTTTGATATTCCATTTCCAGAAATAGATCCAACAACTCCGTGGTTGCTCGATGTTCCGTAAAATTCAAACCCTGTAGTTCGTTTTCTTCGGAAACTCTTAATCGATAAAATCGATTGACTGTACTCAAAATTACGAAACTTAAACCGAAAGCCAGAATACCGCAAGCCACGATTCCGAGCAATTGAACTTGAATCTGATCCAAGCGATTCAATCCGGTCCCAAGTATTTCAAGATTTCCGAATATTCCAACTGCAAGCGTTCCCCAGATACCGGCGGCTAAATGAACCGGAATCGCACCGACAGCGTCGTCCAGTCGCACTTTATCCAATAACACTCTAGTTTCAAACATTAAGATTCCTGCCACGAAGCCGATAAAAACCGATTCGAACGCCGTCACTGCATGGCAAGAGGCGGTAATTGCCACAAGCCCCGCTAATGCTCCATTTAAAGGTAAAGTAGCTTCCGCGTATCCTAACCTCACCCAACCGAAAATTAGAGAAGCCGCCATCCCGCTGGACGCCGCCAACATCGTATTGGCCAAAATTCCCGGGATCTGAGCCGAAAATGAAAGAGTACTTCCACCGTTAAAACCGATCCAACCGAACCATAAGATGAGTGTGCCGAGCATCGCGAGAGGAAGATTATGACCGGTGATACTCCGAACCGTCCCGTCGGCAGCGTATCGCCCCACTCGATTACCCAATAATTTCATTGCGACTAGGCCGACCCAACCCCCAACGCTATGAACTACCGTAGAGCCGGCAAAGTCCACGAAACCGAGTTTCCCTAGCCATCCGGTCATCTCTTCCCAATTTCCTAACGTTCTTCCCCAAGCCCAATGCCCGAATATCGGATAGATCAGAGAGGAGATAACGGTCGCCACAATAATGTATGCGCCGAACTTCATTCGTTCCGCAACGGCGCCGGACACGATGGTCGCAGCAGTTCCACAGAACATCAGTTGGAATAGAAAGAATACCGGTATATCGGGTTGGGAAAACGAGAAGGTAGGAAAGTAAGTGTTAGCGCCGATTAGACCTTCCGAGCTTGCCCCGAACATAAAGCCGAAGCCGATGGAATAATAAACGAGAGTTGCAATTCCAAAATCCGTAATATTCTTTATGGCTACATTGATTGAATTTTTCGTTCTCGTTAATCCGGATTCAAGGCAAAGAAAACCGGCCTGCATAAAGAAAACGAGACTGGCAGATATGATAATCCATAGAAAATCGAAATTCGTCTTCAACATTCGGGACTTTTATTCATTCTGGAAATGGAATGGCAAGAATCATTTCAAAGTTTTCAATTTTTCAGATAGGCCATAAGCGAGCTCGATATCAACGCTCAACACATTACAAAAGCATAACTATTTTGGCGGAACTACCTACATCAAATTCGCGATGAACGACGCTGTTTCCGGTAAAATATTCCGGATAGAATTCTGCCGATACCTACAGCTTAATTACTACAAAATGAACAACCTGCACGCTTTAGAATCAATCTTGATTCACGTTTTTTTGGGTAAAAAGCCCCGGTCATTTCCGCCAATTTTCAACTCTTTAAAACCGAAAAGCAGACTAAAAAGGTCTAAATCTCCGTGCCGATTAAAGCCGGAAATTTATAGAATCGCTATCGATGGGTAGTTTTGGAGAGAATAACCGAACGGGTGCTTGTTTAATTAACGAAGAGCGTTACGTCAAATTGGTAGGCCAAGTATGAATATAAGACAGATCCTTTATTTTCCGATATCTTCGATACTCTACTTCTATCTTTCGACTCCTGTCTCCGCGTTTGGAACGTTTTCGGAAGGTTGGATGGTCGCCAAGTTAATTCAATTCGAAAGCAGAGGAATAATCTATGAGTCGTACGAAGGCATTCTAGAAATAACTTACTTCGATCCTTTAGAGAATTGCGAGGCCGCGAAGGACGAATGCTTCACTCCGGTTAAAAAGAAAGCGGCCTTTAGCGTCCGACCTGAAAACGCAAATCTAGTAAATTTCCTTAGCAAGAATCTAAACCAAACCATATTAGTTCAATATAGAATTCACCGAATCAAAGCTATTGCATTATCCACCGATCGAGAAATCGTCGATGCTCAATTCCAGGAGAATAACCTACCCAAGATTTCCAAAGTTAGGGATCCGAAAGAGCGCCTTACGGTTTGGATTCACGCTAACGAAGATGCAACTTCGGACAAGTTCGTAGATAGAAAAACGGGTGGAAAAAGAAATTTCTCAGTATCAGGAAGAATATTGAGCCTCGAATATAAAGGGACACTGGTCGGAACCTATGAAGGACTCTATCTCGACGAATCGAGAGGTAAAGTACACCCATTTTCAGTCACGTCTGAGGAAATGGCAAGTTACGCGTGGCGCGCGCTCAAATATAACGGAAAATATTACTTAGGCATCTCGGTTGCATACGTAAGCGGGTTACGGGAATCCGACTATGATCTTTTCGAAATCAACTTCAAAGGCCCGGCAGGCGCATTAGAAGGCGCACAACCTAAATGATCGTCAATTTATCGACTGTCCGATATGCATAAAGACTTCGGAGAAATCAAATAACGGTTCGTAAGAGTTTTGTTTTTGTTTTGATACCTGATTGAAATTCTTAAATAAAAGCGAAGTAAGTTTTCGTCTTGACGTTTATTTTTAGAAATGGTCTTTCGAGACGAGGTTAAGCGAATGTCTCTTTTGCGGAGCAGAATGAATCAAAGTGTTAAATTTGGACGAATTACCGTCCTTTTAGTAATACTTTATTCCGTATCGATGGACACGATCATCGATACGATCGACATTTGTAACGGAAATTGGACAGGCATTTCGCAAACCGTTCTGCGAGCCAAACCCGGTAGGCATAATCTCAAAGATCATGATGGTCTTTTTTCCGGATCATATTTCGAAGCACAGACGCCTTTCGATCTTCAAAATAAATTCATCCCGAAATCCGGATTCGAACTTATACTAGTTAATCGCATTTCCGTTTTTTTAGATCAACTTCAAGTTTCCAATTCTTCACAGTTATTAATCCAATTACTTATATCTCTACCTCCTCCTACCGCGTAATTCGACGGAGGAAAATTATCCGTCCCGGCCAAGGAAAGCTTCCGCTAGTCCTTTCTTTAAATTTTTGATAAGACCAGGACCCCGCGAATGAGTTTCGTTTCAAAGAGTGTTATCGAAAAGAGATATTTCGAATCTTTCTAGTCGAAACAAAATACGATCCCGCACTCGAAAATTCAGTCTCGCCAATGAAAAACGGACAAAAGTCCGGAAGGCGGAAAACAAAAGGTAGTAGACTATTCTTTATAATATTATGATAAAATATATCGCTATTTTTATACAATTCGTCAATCTACTGTCTTCGTGCTCCGGCGATAATTTCGCCGAGGAAACCGGCCCGGCAAAATTTCGTGAGAAAACCGTAGCCGATTATTTCTTTCGCCTGCCCAGGGATCTTCTCGGCTTCGGACTAAAGACCGATGAGCAGCGTATCGCCGCATTACTTAGTAGCAAGAGTCCGTACGACACCAAGGGAATCGAAAAATATTCGCTAATAGAATCTTCGGCAAACTATCTCCAGTTGCGCGCAGGTTTACTGGAAGGGACTTCTGATATTATTTTGGCATCTTGGAAGAATACCGAACATTCGGATATTATCGGAATCATACGTACATATTCGGACACCGATTCTTCTAATACCGTATCACTCAAATTTTACACTAACGAGGGTAATAAGTGGAAAGAGATTACTGAGCAAATTTTCCCGGGAATAAGAACGGAATATTTTGAACCGATTAACGTAAAATCATTCCCTAAAGAATCTACCCCCGCACATATACATTGCTCCATAATTCGGAACTATAATGACATTGCTTGTCGCTTTTCATTAGTCGGAGAGAATCCGGAAGATTATTATAAACGACCATCGATCGTTTATCACTGGGAAAAGAACCGCTTCGTCCTATTAAAAGAATAGAAATCGGAAATTCTCGAATCCGGCAGCAATACGGATTCATATTCTAAATATTCTCTACCGCATCTATCTTAAGAGAGTAATTAAGATATTGCATATCTCTGAACAGAAATATCTCCTCAACACGACAGACAGAATCATTTAAAATAAATTTCCGAATCCGTGAAATTTCCCTTTCAACTCATAACTCTAAATAGATAAAATAAACCTGAATTCCCTACTTAGTTTCCAAACAATGGGTTTTCCAGAATAACAATCCCGTCTGATCCGAGTCAATTGCCGCTTTACACTCTTGCGCAGAATTGTAGCTCCCTAGCTGCACGCTCCCGCGAACCGAATAAAGCCACAAAATCCAAAGGCTAGCTAACAGAATAAATTTGTTCATCGTTTAAATTCCCCCAAAATTTTCAATCCGCTTACTTATCCGCTGGTCGACTTAAACTTAAATTGGTTATCACAGTCTTCACTAACGTAATTTTTATATTTTCTTTATATTATAATTGACGAATAAATAATTCGGATTATATAGATATTTTTATTGATAAATGTCCATAAATTCCCGAAGCGGATAGTTAGGATTTCGGGTAAAGAGCGAGAATTGCATTCTTCGCAAGAGATATCGGATTTTAGTATAGCGACTCGAAGAAAAGAGGGCAAATTAAAGTAAAGTATGTTTAATCCCCCCGAATCTTAGGCTTATAAATTGCAGACTATACGCCTTGAAATTTCGGTCTTTTTTCCTAGCTACCAAGGCAGACTTCAGAATATGGAATCGAACGTTTCTCTTATCGGTAGTGGGTGCCGAAATGCGAATTCAATTTCAGTTACTATTAACTATTAGGCGATATTGGATTGGAGAACTTGTTTAATAATATCCAAAAATTGAATTGGACGAAACGGTTTTACGATCCAGCCGTTCGCTCCGGCTGCCGCGCCATTCTGCTTCATGCTTTCCTCCGACTCGGTAGTGAGGGTAAGAATGGGGACTTTTGTGTCGATTTTTCTGAGTTCTCGTATGAACGTAATTCCGTCCATCACAGGCATATTGATATCGGTGATCACCAAATCGAATGGACCTTCTCCGAACTTTTCGATCCCTTCCTTACCGTCCGAAGCCAAAAGAACGTCATATCCGCCCATTCCTAAAGTTTGCTGCACTAAACTTCGCATGGTCGCGGAATCATCTACTGCGAGAATTCTAACTGTACCCATATTATATCTCCTTTAGAATAATGTTACACTTGTTGAATTAATTTCATAGTAACGACAAAGCCCGAACTCGCGAACGATAAAATTATTCGAGAAGCCTGAAATCGATTCGGCAGACCCGACTATTAGAAAACTATCATGATTCATCGATTTATAAATTTTTGCAAACAAATTTGCTCGTTCCTTTGAATCGAAATAATAAGAAACATTTCTGCAAAGAACAAGATCGAAACCGGAAGGGAAATTCGGAGAAATCAAATTGTGTTGTTCGAATTCCACGATTGATTTAATTTCATCCTTTATTTTAAATTGTCCGTCTTCCGCTTTCTCGAAATATCGGTCCGTATGATATTCCTCCAATCCGCGACCGATTTCAAAAGGAGAATAGCAGCCCGTTCTCGCTTTTACGATTGTTTCCTTCGCGATATCGGTGGCGAGAATTCGAACATTATCAAATAAATGAGGCAATCTTTCTTTTATTGCTATAGCGATCGAATACGGTTCCTGCCCGGTGGAACAAGCCGCACACCATATCCGAATTTTCTGATCTTTCAAATCTTTAGAACGTTCTTCTATGCGTTCGACTATTTCGGGAAGTATCCGTTGCGTGATCGCATCGAACATACTTGTATCGCGAAAGAATTTTGTTTCATGGGTAGTGATCCTCTCGATGACCTGATCCCTGAATTCTTCCTCTTGGTGGTTTTCGAATTTCTTTGAAAAATCGAGAAAGGAACTAATTTGATGATCGGTCATCATATCTGATAATCGAGTTTCGAGAAGATACAACTTCTCCTCGCTGAGATAGATTCCCGTCGCTCTCTGTAGGACGTTTACAAAGTGTATCATCTCCTCCTTCATAAAATCTACACTCTTCCCATCGAATCGGATATTTTATCTGCAATACCTTGAATATCCAATACTTCGTCTACTAATCCGTCCTTAGTCGGTCTATTAGGCATTCCGAATACGACACAACTTTCCTGGTTTTGAGCCAACAATAAACTTCCGGACTTCTTCATTTCCTTCATTCCGATATATCCGTCCTCGCCCATCCCGGTCATAATGATGCCGATCGATTCCTTCGGAAAATTCTCCGCAATCGAGTTGAATAATATATTAACCGATGGCTTACAAAGCTCTTCTAACGGACCGTCGAACACGTTTGCTTTAGGTCCCTTTTGACTTTTAAGAATCTGAAGTTGTTTGCCTCCGGGAGCGATATAAACGGATCCGCTTTCGAGGATCTCTCCGTCTTCCGCTTCTTTAACCTTTAAGTTGGTGACTTGGGAAATATTTTCCGCTAGATAGCTCGTGAAAAGAGGAGGCATATGCTGGGCAACGACGATACATCCTTGCAACTCGCTTGAAACTCTGGAAAACAAATCTCGCAAAGCTTGAGGCCCGCCTGTCGATATGCCGATGACGCAAATTGCATATTTCCGTCTGGAAACGCTTTTTGGAATACTACGAATGGAATCAATTTTCGTAATATTCTTCGCTTTACCGTAATTCTGCGCATAAATGGCCTTAATCTTAGCCGTTAATTGTTCCAATGCCTCGCCGATCCGTTCGGCAGATTCGGAAACACCGTCCGGTTTAGATACGAAATCTAAGGCTCCCATCTCCATGGCCTTAATTGTGACTTTAGCCCCCTCCATCGTGAGAGAACTAAGCATGATCACGTTCGTAGCCGGATAGTTTGCCTTAATTTCACGTAAAGTCTCGATGCCGTTCATCTCCGGCATTTCGACATCCAAGACCACGAAATCCGGTTTAAGATGCGCGATTTTAGGTAAAGCATATTTACCGTCTATCGCCGCTCCGAGGAATTCGATCTCAGGGTCTTGGGAAAACGCCGCCCTGAGTAAATTTCTATAAACGAGAGAATCATCTACGGCCAAAACCGAAATTTTCTTCTTGTCTCTCGTCGCTTCCATAGGGAACCCCATCGTCATTCCTCTTTCTTTAATCCTGCATTAAATCTTAAACTGGTTTACCAACGAGGTAAGGCCTGCCGCTAATTCCTGCAACGATTGAGAAAGTTTAGATACGCGACCTGAGTCTTTAGCGCCATCTACGGAAGCCGTCGATATGCCGTTGATATTCTTAGTTACGTCGTTAGAAGTTAAAGCCGTCTGGCTGACATTTGCCGCAATTTCTTTTGTAGTGATCGATTGTTCTTCTACTGCCGAGGCGATGCTACCGCTGATCTGATTTACTTCGGCTATCACGTTCGTGATGCGTCCAATAAACTCGATCACTCTTTCAGTGCTTCTTTGGATGGCTGAAATTTTACTCTTGATCTCCTCGGAAGATTCTGCTGATTGCCGCGCTAGCTCTTTCACTTCGG
Organism: Leptospira fainei serovar Hurstbridge str. BUT 6; assembly: GCF_000306235.2. Taxonomy (NCBI): domain Bacteria; kingdom Pseudomonadati; phylum Spirochaetota; class Leptospiria; order Leptospirales; family Leptospiraceae; genus Leptospira; species Leptospira fainei. Next base: position 113,435 of record NZ_AKWZ02000003.1, on the reverse strand, counting down.
ACGCGACCACTGCAAAACCTTTTCCCGCGTCTCCGGCTCCCGCAGCTTCGATAGCCGCATTCAATGCGAGAAGTTTGGTTTGCGATGCGATATTCGAAATACTTTCGATGACATTACCGATCTCTCTTGCATTTTCACCCAGTTCTTTTACGACTTCACCAGTTTCAAGGGCCGTTGAATTGGCTTCTCTAGCGATCTTAGCCGAGTCCGCAGCTTTCTTCGCTACCTCGCCGACTGATACCGACATTTCCTCGATCGAACTTGAAACCATGCTCAAATTTTGATTCATCTGCGTTGCAGCAGCCGCGATCGTTTGCGATTGCTGAGACATTTGCTCCGTTCCGGAAGAAAGATTTAAGCTGGCGCCTGATAGATCGCTGGAAGATTGGAGTAGGATATCTCCATTTTCCTTTAATCTAGCGATCAATCCCGCAGTATTGATCAACATACTTAAAATGGCTTTATCCAATTCCCCGATCTCATCATTTCGGTTATGCACGACGTTAACGGACAGGTCTCCAGTTGCGATCCTATTTGCGACTTGGGTCGACTCTTTTAAGGGTTTCAGAATATACCCTATATTATAGAATCCCCATACTATCTGAGTTACTCCAAACAGAGCTGCTCCTGCATACGCGACCAAATGGTTTAAACCGAAATAAATCGCCCCAGAAAGAAAGGAAAGTCCAAGTACGTTCGCAAAGATATAAGCGGATAACTTAAAGCGAATGGAAAGCCATCTCGAGTTAGTGGAATCCAATTTCGTTTTTCCGGATAATATATCCTTATAAAGTTTAGCGGCCGACTCGACTTGCAATCGACTCGGTTTTCTGCGAACGGAAATATATCCGACAGTATTGCCGTTTTCGATTCTAGGAGCCACATTCGCGTCGACCCAATAGTGATCGCCGCTCTTACTTCTGTTTTTTACGATGCCTCTCCAAGGTTTACCGGCCTGTATCGTGTCCCAAAAATCTTTGAAGATACTTCGAGGAATGTCCGGGTGGCGGACTACATTATGCGGCTTGCCAACCAATTCATCTTCGGTAAGGCCCGCGATTTCCAAGAATTCCCTATTTGCGTAGATGACCTTTCCTTTTAAATCGGTCATTGAAACTAATGTAGTTCCATCGCGCATCGCGACTTCTTGATCGGTCACTGAAACGGACATTTGTTTCCGTTCATTCTCTACTTGGTTCTTTTGCGAAACAAAATTAAACATGCTTTTCCCCTTACGCGTCCTCTAAATGTAATAATTCTTCATGATTTAAGACGATTAATGTTTCGCCTTTAAATACCGCCACATTCCGAATATATCGGCCTTCCTTCTCATCCAGATGCGAGGGGCAAGGTTCGAAATTCTTCTCCGAAACTTCGATGATGTCCGAAACTTCGTCCGCTAATATGGCAAAAGCCTGCTTCTTCCCTTTCAATCTTATTATGGAATACTTATCCTTATCCGGATTGGATTGTTTTCCGAAAAGATTCTGCAGATTCAAGATCGTTACTACGTCGCCCCTTAAATTCACAATGCCTTCTATGTAAGTAGGAGCGCAAGGGATCTTTAATATTTTCTTATTGTGATCTACTTCCTTGCATTCTTCCAAAGGGATTCCATATATTTCTTTTCCAAGAAAGAAAGATAGAAATTGTTTATGATTGTCAGCTTCATCCATTTAATCCGCCTCCTTTAGATATATCAACTAACGTTATATTCTTACTTACCTTACTAAGAACAGTCTTACCATCTATTATGATTACGATTTGGTCGGAGAGGACACCGCTGCCCAAAACGCCCGTGGATGAATCTTCGCTCTTTGTAAACGACGGAATTTCCTCGACTACGTTTACGATTTCTTCCACTAATAATCCTTTTTTACCGTCTTCAAAATGCATAAGAATAACGGTACTTTGAGAATGAACTTGCTCGCTCGCAAGGTTAAAATAATTCTCCAATCGGCAAAGCTCCAAAACTTCGCCTCTATACTGGATCACTTCACGTTTCATGATATACTCGATTTGCTTAATATCGATCATCTCAATCCTCTGAACCTCGTTCGAGTTTATACCGAATAATTGACCTCTCACTGTAAACAGCAGATATTGATCCTGCACTATCACTTCCTTAATGGAAAGTGATTTTGTTTCTTCCAAAATATTCGCCTGAAGGCTCAGATACTTGGCAATTCCCGATATATCAAGAATAAGACTAACACTTCCATCTCCCAAAATCGCGGCGCCGGTATATAAATTAAGGCGGGCTAAGTCTTTAGTTAAGGGTTTTACGACGATTTCTTCCGAATTTTCTATCTCTTCCACTAACAATCCGAAATGATGTTTTTCAGTGTGAACAACGACTAAATATCTGCTTTCCGTAATATAATCGTCGGGAAGTTGCAGGATTTTGCTTGTGCTTAGTATAGGAAGTAAATGGCCTCTTAACTGGTAGACTTCCTTATTTTCTATCGAAGAAACTAATTTTCGATCCAACAATATCAATTCGCTAATATTAGCCTGTGGAATAGCCAGATGCATTCCTGATGTCGCGACCATTTGGCAATTTATTATTGATAATGTCTGAGGAAGTGTTGCGCTAATGATGGTTCCCTTTCCTGAAACTGAAGATATAGAAACCGATCCGCCGGCCTTCTGAAAATTCATTTTGACAACGTCCATCCCGACGCCGCGACCGGATGTTGAGGATACGGACTGGGAAGTGCTAAATCCAGGAATAAACACCAGCTCCGAAAGCTCTTCCGTCGACTTTCTTTCCGCCTCCTCCGGGCCAAGTATTCCGCGTTCGATCGCCTTTTCTCTAATTCTTTCGAAATTTAGACCTCGCCCATCGTCACTCACCTTTAGAATGACATTACCGCCTCGTAAACTAGCGGAAAAAAATATATTCCCCTTCGCAGGTTTTCCGGCATTCGTACGTTCTTTCGCTGTCTCGATACCGTGATCGATTGCGTTTCGAATCATATGTGTGATCGGATCCGAAATAGTATCGATGATATTCTTATCCAACTCGACTTCACCGCCTTCTAAGTGGAGCTCGACTTCCTTACCGGTAATTTTCTCTAAGTCTCTAACTAATCGCGGGATTTTTTTATAAAACGATTCTAATTTTTGCAGACGAGTTCGCATAATGCTTTCTTGCGACAATGTAATCAGCTGGCTTAGATTTCGCACGATTGACAATAACGAATGATCTTGATAGGATTCGACTTTTTGTAATAACTGGTTTCTAACAATGATCGTCTCGCCCGCTAAATTTATCATATGATCGAGTGCCTGCAGCGGAATTCTTAAATATGATTCCGCCTGAACGTTTGATGTATCGACTTTCGCCATTACAGTGGACTCGTCCTTTGAATTCGACGCGGCATGAAACCGATTCTCTGCCTTTCCGTTACCTCGGTTCTCCACGACTGCAATGAATGCATTCTCCGGTATATTCGTGTTCCTTGATATATCCTCTTTAGTTAAGTTGGACAAAACGATTATATATCGTTTATGTGAACCGTTCTGTGATGCTCCGTTTTGCGACGAGTCCAATTGACCACTAAGTAAGACTTCACCCACGACCGAAACCGATGCTAAGACCGGATCTATTCCGGCGTGTTCGTCGGTTTCTTTGGACTGGTATTTTAAAAAGTACAGAGATTTATTCTCGGATTTGGCCTTGTCCGCAAATTTTTTAGGAATAGATATTTTAGCTTTTTCTTTCGGAACAATTTTCTCTTCATTTTTGGGTTCCGATTTCGCAGGATAGAGGCCGAAGCTTGCTTTTTCGCCGGATTCAATTTTCGTTAAAAATGAATTAATTCGAACCAGAAGATCTTCTACATTCCATTCCTTATTTTTTTCAACTTGGGACAGCATTTGTCGAATCTCGTCCAAGCAATTGAGAATTAGAGCGATTTCCTCGTCCGATGGTCGTGTCTCGGTTTTCCGTCGATGATTTAGTAAGCTCTCCAAAGAGTGTGAAATTTTCGATACTGCCGGAAGATCGAATATCGCTGAATTTCCTTTAATAGTATGGATCACACGAAATAGTGTATTTACCTGTTCCGGTTTGTAATCCTTTTCAATGTCGAGCACGGCCTGTTCCGCTAAATCGAGCAGATCCGCGGATTCCGCTTGGAAATCCTTCAGCAAACTCACATAATCAACTTCCATCTATCCCTCTTCTACGGCGAGCCCACAGCCGTTTTCAACGATCCAGCAAAAAGCTTAATATATTAATAATAAACTGATATTATTTATATATTATTACATAAATATTGTATAAAAAATCAACTTTCCACGACATCCTCGATTTCCATATTCGAATTTAAACGCGACCCTCGATTTCTATTTCAGACCGAATTCGATCTATAAGGTATCTCTCCGGCAAAATACAAATCGCGAGAACTTTATGCCGGGTATTACTCATTTGGAAAAATAAATCCACAGATACTCTACTATTTAATAAATTAACAAATCGAGAATTGTATCTCGGCCGCCACTCGGCGAGAACAAGATTCACCCGTATAATCGTTAAGCTCGTATATCGATACTTTGCAATCCGATTGTCTGGCAAGATTTTGGGTCAAATTCAGCCCGATACCGAAACCGAAATCAAGGGCATGGAATCGTTCGTCGTAAATATGATTCAAACGGAAAAAAGGCTCGAAGACTTTGAAATAGTATTCTTCGGGTATACCTGAAATTCCGCTCTCGCCGATCGAAATATCGTTCATTACGATAAGCGAAATATAACTCCGATTGGAATATAATAGAATATGAATTTTAGAATTTTCCGGGGAAAATTTCATGGCGTTTACCATCAACTCCCTAAATGCAAACTTTACGAAATCCGGATGCGAATAGACAAACTGATCGATAGCTTTGTTTTCGAAGAATATCTGGTGATTTTTAATTTTGGCAAACTCTTCGAATTCGGTTACGCTGGACCGGATCAAGGATAAAACTGTCTCAAAATGGGTGCGTTCTTTATATATAGCGAGATCGAACAAAGATCTGAATTTTTCGAGTTTATCTGTCCAATCGCGAAGTATGTCCTTATTCTCGAATATGGAATCCAGCAAATCCGTAGGTACGGAATATCGTCCATTCTCCCGGACGAGAAATGATTCAACTAGATCCAATCTGGTAATTAAGGAACCGATGCCTAATCCTTGAGAAATGCTATGGGTTAGATTATCTAGAATATTTTTGCCTATCGTGAGACTTTCAGAACTTCTTCTATTCTCTTTCCATTGAAGCCAAGCAACTTCGGATAACAAATTCTCCTCGTTGATTGCCTTCTTATGAAATTCAGTAAGCCTAGTTTCCTTCTCGCAAAGCACGGAGGAAACACATTCGACTATTCGAGAGATATCTTCCCCCTTCTCCAATACGCTATGAATCCACGGTAATGAGGATACATTCGGATCGACCGCTTCCGAGTGGGTATTTATAATAAAAACGCTCCCCGGAGACAATTTTCTTAGGGATCTTAAGAATTTAATGCAATCGATATCCGAAAAGGAAGGATCAACGATGATCGCCGGCGGCTCGGTCAACATGCAATTTTTCAGAGCGTCTGCGACGGAGGAAGCGCAGATAATACCGTATCCCCCTTTCTCAAAATGCGCGGTTAGATCTTCAGCATAGGCAACATCAGAGTCTATATACAGGATATTCTTTATTGGATCGGACAAAATATTCCTCCCGGTAAAATCCTCAATTAAATCCGTACTCATAAACTTCGACATTAAGCTGTCCCGATATTCTCTCGAACAATCTAAGCTCGGAGGAAAATATTTCTTTCCTTTCAGTAGAAAGACGGTTTTTAACGAATCGATCAACAGAGAGCAATAAAAATATTTACTTATTACAAATTATTAATGATACTGATTAGAATGTTACATGAAATAAACCGAACGTATTTCGAGATTATGTTCTAACTGTAGCGACGACTCAATTATGTGAATAATAAACTGTCTTTTTCCGTCGTAGCATATCTAATTCAAACATATCTGCGTCATTTTAGAAACAATTGGAACAATTTTAGGAAAGAAATAATTGCGCCGATCCCGTTAAGTGATAAAGAATAAGATTCATTTCGCTTATCTAAATAATAAAACTTATTACTCAAAATCACATAACTCACAATTAGCAAAAATGAATTCGTTCCAATCGTATTCTTTCCCGCTGTCTTGACGTAAAAATATTCTTTTATACATAAGTGATAAGTGTAGTATACTGAAGCTAACCCGACTGACTCCTTATAGTTCAGTCGGAAGAGATTTCTTAGAGTTTTTTTAGCGAATATATTACTGGAGGGTGGATTCTATTCAGACGACCATTCATTCAATGAAAGCGTCCGCGTCATTCATTAGGTGACTTTTTACGCATAAATGACATTGGAAATAAAAAACCCCTAAAAGAGAGGGGTTCTAAAGTTCTTATCCGATTTAATTCTATAAATCGGCAGGTGGTATTCTTTTCTCGTTCAGAAAGGTAAATATACCTCTTAATTTTCATTCAAAAGAAGAAGAGCCGCCTCTCTGGAACAATCGTACGCTTCGATTTCTAGAACAAAATCGTCGCCGGAGTTAAGATTTGTAAGAATTTCAAAACCGTTGCCTCTCAAGTCGCCGGACACCACTTGATTCAATCGCATATACTCAACGTTCGCAATCCCATACGTATATCCGGAATCTGTCATAATAATCACTTTGCTATCTTTTCCGTTAATTCCGGCAATGGTCCCCTTCATTATACCTACTCCCTGCTTGAACATAAAAAGGTTCTTAGCATAAAATAGACGGTAGAATCTAACGAATTAAAATGAAACTTTTATTCGTTTAACATTATTTTTCTTAACTTATTTTGCATCGCAAAATGTAAGATCAAACCTATATACGATAACTTGATGACATTATCGCCCGAAATAACCGGAGGATACAAAACCGATCCAATTCGAAAGGCTCGGTTTAAAATTCCAGTTCATAAAGGCAAGCTTCCCGCAGAATATATCGATGGGTTGTTCGAAAAAGAAAGGAGCAATAACTATTTTCCTTGACGTTCACTTGTTTTTTGCGATCGTTCGGAGTCCCGCACTCATATGGATCCGATTTATTTCAATTTCTACTCTTTCGGTTCCCTATTAGCGGCATTATTCTCGGCTTACGCTGCTGTTTTCTTCCTCGGAATAAAAGATAGAAGTAAAGCGGCGCTTAATATAGGCATTGCTACTTTAATCACTATTTTCTATCATTCCGCTTACGCTGTCGGTTTCTCATCGTATGATGAATGGACAATCTTCCATCGATGGTTCATGATTCCGATTCCTCTAATCAGCTTAATTCATTTATTTCTATTTTTCTTTTATTTTCCGGAGCCCAAAAAGGAGAAAGTCGGCCTAATCCTTTTTGCGATACTATACCTGGGAATCTTAATAGTAGCAGGATTCTATGTTACGATATCCTTAAAGGCTACGAGAACATTCGTATTCGGAAGTCATCATTGGGATTTTCAAACACCTATGTTTTATAAAATATTTTCGCTTATCGTTTTGATTTATATCGTTTGCTTAATCGCCGCAGGGGTTTGGAGAGCGATCGTCGAGAAAGGGAAACATCGACGGGCGGTCATTTATATCCTATTATCGTATTGTTTTCTGAGCATCTTCTCGGGAGTTATGAACGCTTTAAGCAGAGATGGAACGGTTTCGAGGGCGGCATACCAGCAATGCGCGGACATAACCCTTGTCGCCGGCTATTTCATCATGATCGTCCTATATATCAATATTACGAAAGAACGAACTACCATACTGAGTCGGATTGTGGGCGTAGCAATGGCGACCTTTCTGCTCGTATTTCAATTAGTCGGCTATGCGATTCTCAACGGCTACGAGTCGTCCTTCGATACGATTCAAACGAAAACCACTCGCTTAGTCGTTTTAAACGGAGAAAGACCCGATGATCTTCGCTATCTAGTCTCATTCGATCCGGAATCCTCGAAACTGGAAACGGAATTCGGAAATAAGGATAAAAGAACGGGAATAAACGATAAAGACGAGCTGCGATTGTTCTACTATAAAAATAAGTTGATTCGCTTGGGAAGCCTAAAAGCCGATCAACGCCGGGAACGTTCGTCCGCAATTATCGAACAGGACCCGAAGCATCTCTTTGCGTATAGAGCCGGGTTAATGGAATTTCTGGAGTCAAAAGGATCGGAAATCGTTTCGGACGAGGTAGTTCATACTTTCTTCATTCAGTTGGAAAGTAAGATGAAAGTTATTCGAAGCAAATTTTACAATTCGCCTAAAAAGAACGATAAATCCTTAGCTTCCAAACTTTTCGTTTCGAAAGAGCCCGGCATATCGGCGACACTGGATTCTTTTTCGAAAATATTCTTGTCCGAGGTGGAAAAAGGAAAAACCGACGAGGAAATGAACGGTATATTCTTGTCTACGATGATTCCGATTCGAGAGGAAGGCGAACGGATTTATAGAGGAATTAGAACATTTCGTCCGGGCGATGAAAAACCGGCATATTACGTTTCATACATATATACTCACCCCAAGACGGGGATAATTTACGAAGCAGGATTCGATTACAAATCATTGAGACAATATCTTCATCAGCCTGCTTTAATATTGGTCGTTTCTCTCCTATCAATCGTCTTCGTAACGGCAGCCGGGTTCAGACTATTCTTCAAAGGTGCTTTATTAACTCCGTTAGATAATATCGTGATTGGATTAAGAGAAGTCAATTCCGGAAACCTAGATTACCGATTGGTCCCTCACGTTGAAGACGAGATCGGCTTTATTGCGCGTTCTTTCAATAGAATGACCCTCTCGATTAAGGCTGCTAGAGCTAGGCTGGAGCAATATGCGGAGGAACTGGAAGGAAAAGTAAAGGAAAGAACAAGAGAGTTGGAACACACGCTCGACGAAATCAAGGAACTAAAGCAGCAGCAAGACGGCGATTATTTCCTAACCTCCTTGTTAATCCGCCCACTCGGCGAAAACAAAGCCACTCAAGAAAAAGTGAAAGTGGATTTTTTTCTGGAGCAGAAAAAGAAATTCTCATTCAGAAACTATGAAGAAGAGATCGGTGGAGATATGAATATCGCGAATCATATCGAACTCAAAAACAGATCTTTCACGGTTTTTCTGAACGCGGACGCTATGGGAAAATCCATGCAAGGCGCCGGTGGAGCATTAGTTCTTGGCGCCGTATTCGAATCCATTATCGAACGAACACGCTTGATCGGATCGATACGCTTACAATCCCCGGAATACTGGCTAAAGAGCGCCTTTACGGAACTTCATAAAGTTTTCGAAAGTTTTGACGGATCGATGTTGGTTTCATTAGTGATGGGACTCGTAGACGATCAAAGCGGAATCTTATATTATATAAATGCGGAGCACCCCTGGACAGTCTTATATCGCGACGGAATTGCGTCCTTTATCGAAAACGAACTTCTATTTCGCAAATTGGGAACGACCGGTTTGGAAGGAAGAGTTTTCATAAAAACCTTTCAATTGGAACCTGGAGATGTAATCATAGCCGGCTCCGACGGACGAGACGATATACTTTTATCCACCGACGAAACGGGAGCAAGAATCCTAAATGACGACGAACAACTTTTTCTGCGATTAGTGGAGGAAGGCGGCGGAGATCTCAAACGCATCTATGAACGAATCTTAAGTCGCGGACCGCTCACGGACGATCTTTCGATGATCAGACTTTCATTCTCCGAAACAAACGAGCAAGTTAGCGCGGAGGAAACTAAGGAAAAGGAAAAGATAAAAAAACTTCTAATCAAAGTCAGGAATATGACTAAGAGCGACGAGATGGGGGAAGCGATCTCGTTCTTGGAAGAAGCCGACACCTTGAATAATAGAGTTCCGGAAGTAAAAAAGAATTTCATTCAACTATATTTGAAAGTTAAAAACTACCGGGAAGCCGCGCGATATGCCGAAGATTACTTGGATTTAAAACCCATAGACAGCGAAATATTATACATAGCATCGTTTGCCGCAAGGAAAGCCGGCCTACTAAGAAAAGCGTTGAATTTCGGAGAACGTTTAAGATTAAGGGAACCGAACCATTTAAAGAATCTAATAAACCTCGCACAAATATATATCGCTTTTAAGAAATTCGACCAGGCGGCCTCGACCGTCCGATTTGCTCTTGAACTTTCACCGGAAAATCCTACGATATTAAAGATCAAAGATCTATTGGATCGATTAGTCGAAAAACAAGAAAAAGAAAACCTTTAAATGTGCTTCGAGCGCGATCTGAGAGACATTCCAGGATGATGATTCAGCCGATTGCTTGATCGATGAGTTCCTCTTTTACGACTTCGGGAGAATTCTTTTCATCATCGCGAGCATTAACCACTTGTTCAAAATAGGTTTCATAATAAGGAAAATTCGTTCCCATAATTCTATCCCAAACGTTAAAATATAAACTATAATTTCCGTGAAACTTCTGATGATGAAGGTTATGATGCGTTGAAGTATTAATCCATTTTAAAATCGGGTGACTTGTCCATCCTCCGGGAAAGAACTCATAACCCAGATGCCACCAAATATTCATGACCATTGCATATATGGTGTGCGCGAGAAAGAATCCGAAATGTATAGGCACAAAACATACGAATGGAACTACATAAAACGCTTCAAGAAACGCTTCTAACCAATGGAAATTATAAGCCGCTAAAGGAGAGGGGTTGACGGATTGATGATGAACGGAATGAACTATCGGGTAAACCTTCCGATGGTGCATCAAACGATGAAACCAATAGAACCATGTCTCGTGCCAAACAGTGATCAGAATGAAACTAAAGATGGCGTAAATCCAACCTCCGTGCTCGGAAAGATTGAAGTAAATTTTCCGATTTAAATAACCCAATCCAGATAAAACGTAAACCGAGAATGCGATCCCGCTGAACATGAATAGCGTTACTGCCGACTGCTTAATTTCGGATATGATCTTTTCACTCTTTGGGAACTGTTTCTGAATTCTAAACCTTTGAAATGTTCCTCTCTTCCAAACCCAAAAAATGAAAAAAGCCAATCCGGCAATCGGATAGTAGCGAAGAAAATTCATCGTAAGTTGGAAAATTCCGAACGATTTCGCACATTCCCAACTAAATTCGCATGTCGGCATCTCTTTACCTCTCGGAATGAATAAGCTAAAGATACTCGACCTTGCTGGTCTGTTCGACCGCTCCGATCGGAATGGCGACAAAAAGATGTCCGGTCCGATCGAATCGGACCTATTTTTCGAATCTTTTTAGGATCCGTTTTCTATATTCCGAAGGCGTTAAGCCGGTTTCCTTTCGAAAGACATCATTAAACGTAGATTTAGAACGAAACCCGGAAGAATAAGCGATGGCCAGGAGCGTATCCGTCGGACTCGATCGAATTTTCTCCTGAGCTTCTCGGACCCTATATTCGTTTAATATTTGAAAGAAACTCTTCTTTTCCTCGCTGTTCAAATACTCGGAAAGCTGATGCGTGCTCAACCCTAACCGACCCGCTAGAGTCGATAGGGTTAATTCCTCTTCTCTGTAGATTCTTTCGTTTTCAAAAAGATCCTTCAATCTGGATTTAATTTCAGTAAGGTCGAACTTTCCCAACTGAGATGCCTTAGCTCGCTTCTCCTCCTCAACGACTTTACGGACCTCTAGAAAAAATTCGGGGTAACGCTGTCTATAAACGTAAATAAATAAAAGAAAGAGGCCAAGCCAAGCCCCTATCGTACCTAAGGGGTCCTTCCCGCCAAAAAGGACCGAGTAAGATCCTATAAACGTACTCAAGATCGCGAAGCTACTGAGAAATAAGATCGTAGCCAAATTAATATCTTTCCGAACGACCGAAAAACGAACCGTTCTGAATAGTCGTATAAGAACCGAGACCAAAAAATAGAGAAAGACGGACATAGTAAATAATATAGGGATCTTTATATGCCAATCAGTCCCTGAGACGGCGATTTTCTCTAAAAGACGAATTTTACTTTCGCGATCCTGAAAGTAAAAAGGTGTAAGCCAGATCGCTATTCCCAGCGCCGGCAAAACCTTAAGCATAAATTTGCCCGGTCTTTCGGCGGGATTACCCCAAGCCAGTAGCAAATATCTTTCCAACAACGCACCCAACAGGGCCGAGCACGGGAGGTGAGTGAGAAATAAATAAGGGAAAAATAAAATATTTCGCGAAGACACGAGATAAGCATGAAACAGAAAATAGGAAAGGGATAAAAAAATCCCGAATAAGACGATCCTGCGACTGCCTCTTGAAAACGAGAATATTTCTCCGATAGCAAAAAGTAAGGAAAGTAAAGCCGAAAAAAGTAAAAAGAATGATAAAAACGAATTAGCCAATGTCTTGAGAATTGATTCTATACAAAATTTTAAATATTACGGTTTTATGTTTCTCTTAGCCGAAACTTCAAAAACCTTTCCCGGAACTTTTCAAAACACCGCTTCAATTTTCCTGAGGGTTTCTTGATATTACGACTCTCTATCTCTCTTCTGCAATCAAATTATACCGAAAAACTTCGAATCCTGCATTCGAATTACGATTAGAAACGGAATATTCCTACATCTAAGCCAGTATAAAAACCGTTCATAATTCGTTCCATTTTCGATACTTGCCCGAATTTAGGCCGCAATCCGGCGCAGTCTTTCATTTCGAAAGAGATCGGATATGCAAAATTCTCGTTGATCAATCCGGAAAAGCATAGCTCAGAATAAAAAACAAATCGAAAGATAATAGGACGGTTAGACCGGAAGGTATTCCTATTCGCTATTTGGTTTTACAAAAACGAATTAATTTTCGTTACAGCAAATTCTTACTGCTTCCATCAATTTAGCTGCATCCCAAGGTTTGGAAAATACCGCGTACGTACCCGCCTCGCGCTTCACTCGTTCGGCAGCCGACTCATCTACATGCCCGGTAATTAATATGGAGCGAATATTCGGATACTTTGCGTGAATCAAAATTAAGAACTCATCCCCCTTAAGTCCGGGCATAAGCCAGTCCGAAAGAATAAGAATCACATTTACCCCTGCCTCCACAAGTTCGTCTACGACTTCCAAACCTTCGTTTCCGTTCATTGCGATTTCGTACTGGAATTTGTCTCCGAATTGCTTTTTCAATTCTTGTTTTAAAGTGATAAGAATTATAGGCTCGTCATCGACGCATAATATTGCATTTCGTTCAAAGACATTTTTCACGATAGAGCCTCTTTCTAGGAATTAGCAGATTTTAGCCAAACGCTAAATTTCGTTCGCCCTGGTTCGCTTTCAAATTCGATCTTTCCACCCATCTTTTCGATGATCTTTTTGCAGATATCCAAACCCAAGCCGACACCCTCGCCGTGCTTTTTTGTCGTGAAGAAAGGTTCAAAAATTCTATCTTGAATTTCTTTTGGAATTCCGGCGCCGGAATCGATAAATGACGTTACAATCCAAAGCTCTCGTTTTTCGATTATGATTTCCATTTTGCCTCTGTAGTCCATTGAATGCAAACCATTATTCAATAAATTTATCCAGACTTGGTTTAGTTTATCAGCATTGCCTATGCATTTTTCATCAGTATCGTAATTTCGTACGATTTCGACTCCGTACTTAATTTTGCTATGATACAGAGTCAGAATCGTTTCGATCTCCGATCTAACGTCTACAATTGAAATTTCGTCTTCCTGAACTTCCCCACCGGGATTCAAATAATTCTTTAAAGCTTCCACTACATGAGAAGCCTTTCCTGTCGCGATGGAGATCACGTTACTTAGCCTGACGATCGTAGATAGAGAAGTGACAGCTTGCAAAATCTTTGATGCGTTTTCACTCTTTAACAGCCAAGGGAGATCTTCTTTGACTCTATACAACCCTGTTTCTATCACGGCATTCGCAATACTTTCATAATCTTCGATTCCCGATTCCCGTAATGAACGAAATACTTCCTTTCTTAAAGATCGATTCGGAAATTCTTCCGAGTGAGAAGCTTCATTTAGGCCGACATCTAAAATGATCTTAAATCTTTTTAAATCGTCCTCGTTCAAATTCGAAAGTAGATTAGGTATGCTCCTTATTTCGTCCTGAATAATATCAAGTATGGCCCGATTGGAAGAAACGATCGCACCGAGCGGAGTATTCAATTCGTGGGTCATACTGGCCGCCAACTGTCCTAGGGTGGCTAATTTCTCGGACAGAAGCAGTTGTCCTTGCGCATCCTTCAGCTCATTCATAGTTCTTTCAAGATTCTGAACCGCATCTATTAGATTTTCGTTCGATTTTTTTAATTCATCCGTTCGAATCTCGATTCGTTTCTCTAGATTCGCGTTCAAATCCAAAATCGTAGCTTCCGCTTGCTTACTTTTAGTTATATCGTATGATATCCCGAATATTTCTTTAGGAGATCCGTCCGAATTCCTTCTATATATTAATTCTCTCGAAGTCAGCCATCTCCAATTCCCGTCCTTATGACGAATTCTGTATTGATGTTCGATTAAATCCTTATCTCCAACTGCCCCATATTTCGGAACGATACGATCTATATAGGCTTGATAGTCTTCCGGGTGAATCAGCATTGGGAGGAGTTTACTTCCCATTTCCTGAATTTCTTCGACGGAATACCCCAATACGACCTGAATCCCGTTGTTGGAGTAAACGTTCCTCATTTCAATTATATCATAAATATATAATATATCCGGCGTTATATCCAAAATTGATTCGATAAATTGGTTTCTTTCCAACAGTTTATCTTCAATGATTTTTCTTTCGGTTATATCGACCATCACACCCCGAAGCCATTTCGGTTTTGCATCCCCGGCAATCACTCGAACCAAATCACGAAGCCAAACGGTTCTGCCATCTTTAGCGATAAATCTATATTCGAATTCGTGGGACTCTAAACGTGCAGTGCATTCAACGCAGTAATTTACCGCACGTTCTCTATCATCGGGATGAATATGATCCGCCCAAAAACCAGGCTCCTTCCAATCCTCCACCGAATATCCGAGCAACCGTTCCGCCTGCTGGCTTACGAAAGTGAAGTTGAAAGTGATGGCATCCGCCTCCCAGACAATTCCGGGAGTCGTAGCTACTAAGTCCCGGGATCGCCCTTCGCTAGCCTTAGTCCGATGAAAGAATTCTTGAAGCTGTTCCGACATATGGTTAAACGAACTGGAAAGAACTCCTAATTCTTCCAAGCGACTCGAGGGTACTCGTTGAGTCAAATCCCCTTCCGCCATTGCCTGCGTGGCTTGAGAAATCCTGCTAATCGGAGCAGTCACAGTACTTGATAAGAAAGCTGCAATCAGCAGAGAAAGAGCTAGCGCGACGGCAAAGACCATCGCTGATTGACTGTTTCCCGTTCGAACTCCTTCCAAATAATAAGCCTCCGGCATAGCCGTAATAACGATCCAATTCATAGTATTGGAGTTGTCCTGATACGGAGTGGCTTGCATCAACCAATTCTCGCTCGACAAAGGTTTTGCGGTTACTATGGGAAAGGAGGATTGGATGGAGACATCGAGTTTTTCCAAATTTCCGAAGGTTTCCGTCAGTTTTAGGACCGCGTTTTGTATTACCGGATCTTCGACCGACTCTCCGACTGCAAGCTCGGACAAAAAGGATTTCGTTTGCTTTGAACTCGAGATTAATTTCCCTCTACGATCTACGATGAAGGCCCGGCCTACCTTCGCTATATTCGTATTTTTAAGTAGTTCGCCGACACCGCGCCGCCTCTCGAATTCGCTCAAGTTCTGTGTCATAGCCAGAAAATCATCTAATTGTAAATTAATATTTTCGGATATTTCCTGATGTAGACGCGCGGCAAGTTTATTAGCGGTTTCTTCGGAACTTCGCAAAGTTAAGTATGCAGTCGTTCCCACCATAATGAGAACCAAAACGATAAAGGGAGTCACGAGAAACATTCGGATCGGAAGTCCCTGATCCTTAAAAAAGTCGCTCGGTTTTAAAACAGAGCTTCCGCTTTCCCAAATCCAATCTTTCGCACCCAGGATCTTTTCTTTGATATGACCGGGAATTTCGGCCCAAAAAAGGGAATATCTTTTCGCTAGGGGAAAAGCCCCAAGCATCGCGAACGGCGCGATTATCCAAGTTATAAGCGTAGTAAAAAACAACGCCGGAAAGATATTTCGATAGGAAATCTCGGAGGTGAATTTATCTGAACAGAGATACCCCCAAAGCTGCGGCTCGATACTCATAAAGATTAAAACGAAAAGGAAATACCAACTCCATGTCTTAAGTTTTTTAAAATCAGGATCCTTACCGATTAATTGATAAGCGACCCAAAAGCATGCTGGGTTAATAAAGTAACCGACCAACCAATCCAACAAAAAATCGGGCGGCACTCCTTCCATCAGATCGGAAAGTCCGTAAGCGAACGGAACCGCAATTAGCGCAGGATATCCGAAAAGGGAAATACATAGAAAAACGGAAAGATCTTTTAGAGATTCGAACGTTTGTGCCCCCGGTACTAAAACAATCAAGGAACCGAGAGGCCCCGTTATGAGGATCAAAACGAAGGTTATTGCTATGCTTAACAGCGACTGGGAATCCCAAGTTTGTCGCTCTCGACCGAATCCCCATCTGCCTCCAGGCCGAAACGTAAAACCGCCATAGGCGGAAAGCATTAGAGCGAATCCGATTAAATAGCCGAAGCGACCCCAAACCTCGAGTAATGGGAGGGGTAAAAGCGCAAAAATTCCCTCAAACCATCTCAGAATAGGATTCATTCTTAGCCTCCACTCCCTCAATAGATGCGAAAATATTTCGATTCATGCCAAGCCGGAATTATTAAGTTCGGAACCGATCCTTATTATCCAATACTAAAAAGAAATACCAGAATAAATCCATCGCCAAAAAACGAGAAATTTAATTCCGCATCAAAAAATCAAACTTATTAGAGCCCGGAAGAAAGTTAGTGAAATTCTTCGTTTAATAAATTCGTATAAATTCGAAACACTCACGGCGACTTTTTTCTGAAAAACTACGGCTGAATCCAAGACCTTACACATTAAAGACTAACGTATCGGCCATTGGACGACTGTTGCGAGATTATTAAACGATATTACGGATTTAACTTTTTTTATTTTGAATCGATTTTATTCCGTATTCCGAATTTTACTGCCCGTTCCATCGCATTTCGCCTGATATTGAAATAGAAAAGTGCGTAATCTGCAACGTGATAGTTATCGCTCCAATACTGTCTATAACCGCTCCGATTCGGTTCCGTCACTCTTAGAACACCCGCTTCACAAACAGCTCCGCAGATTTCCGGATCAATCCGGTCAAATGATAGCGGAATTCCTCCGAAATTTTCACTTGCCGATCTGAAATCCTCCTTTAAATCCCAACTTAAAGGATTCACGCAAATATAAGGTCCCGACGAATCGTTTGGGAGAACCGGTACTTTGGCGTTTCTGGAAAAAGATCTCCAAGAAACAAAGCATCTTGTTTGGGATTTTTCTCCGCAAGCGGGAATCCCATTCGTATCCGCAAGCGAAACCGCACCCCCGATTAAATACGCAACTATAAGTTTTTCCGAAAGCGGCTTATGAGCGAACCTTTCCCTCAAGAGCCGAACTGCATGCCTCGTTCCTTGGCTGTGAGATGCGATTATGATGGGCCGTCCCCGATTCCATAATCTTAGATAAGTATCGAATGCTTTCAAGACATCGGAATAAGCCAGATCAAGAGCTTTGCTTCCGTCCGTCGCGTCTAAAAACGAATATATAGTAGCTTGTCTATATCGGGGCGCAAAAATTCGACCGACCTCGTTAAATACGCTCGCTTGTCTCCGAATCGATTCCATATCGGTTCTCTCATTTACGTTTTCATCGTCCATCGACGCATTCCAAGTCCGGCCGAAGTAGGTGGTTGGATGAATAAAAAAGACGTCGACTCCTAAGGAATCTAATTTTAGAATATTATAGGAAGATAATGGAGTGCTAAAAACTCGACTCTCTTTTCCGGGAATCGCCGCCCAAGATTTTGTGTTCTCGTAATTCGGAATATCCGTGGGAATAGTTTCTTGAAAAGATAAAGAAGGGCGAATTAACCAAAGACAAGATGGAATGGATAGGATTACTATCAGCGAAAATAATTTCTTCATAGGCTCGTCGCGACACCGGATTAGATATAAGGATAAATTAAACCTTAATCACGGCTCGCTTTGCGTATAGAAGAATTCTCTCAAAATGATTGCGAAAATGGATTCGCTCTGAAACGGTTCCTACTCCTCCGTATTTCTTTCTTCGATCGCCTTTATTTCTTTATAAAAGGACAAAGAATTTAATGCCAAAGTAAGCTCGGATTTACGATTCGCTAATTCCCATCTCAATGCTCGAATTTCCGACTTTAGCGCAGTCGTTTCGCCGATCATTTCGAGCATTTGCGAGCGCAACCAGTTTATTTGTTTTTTCTGAATCTTGGTCTTCGCGAGTAGCCGCCAAACGAAAATAACATTCTTCATGGACCTCGGAATTTTGAGAGAGTCCGCCGTAGACAAGGTCCTCTCCTTTAAGGCGAGAGAGCGGCGAAGTCCCTTTACCGGAAACGATTCGCCAAGCAAGCCCTCAAAATAAGTAATGCTGAACCAATTCGAAGTTTTCATGAATTTAATATATAAAGGCTACCCTAACAAGGATAAGGCTAGAAGGTCTCTCTGCATCCGTTCAATGAACCGCTTGACCAATGCCTTAAATTATTAAATATGAGTCATGGCAAAGACGCTTTATTTATGCACCTTCTACTTATATTCGTCGCTGAAGCGTTTCTTTCACGGAAACTATATGCCACATTGTGGCATTTTTCAATAATAAAAATCTATTGAGTAGATAAAAAATCTTGAAAACACCCGCGGAACGATTTCAGCACATATTGGACAATTTTCGGGGAACTCAAGAGGAGTTCGGAAATACGATACAAAAATCTAGACAATTGATCGGAGCCTATGCCACTGGGAAGCGAGTGATACCGGAAGCGACTGCGTTAGTAATCGAGTTAGTCCACGGATACAATAAGGAATGGTTACTGAAAGGCATCGGCCCGGAAAAAACCCAACTAACCAACCCGATCAACGCTCTAAACAGGAAAGATTCGGATAGAAGATTAATTCAGAAAATAAATGCTCGTGATGGCATCGTTGAAATAATCGAAGACTTATTGCGGCTTTCGGCGAAAGAAACCGAAACGATTCATAGAGCGATTAAGAGTATCATTCGTAAGGGAAAGAATTAGGCCGTTATTTCAAGTGCTTACCGAATATCTTAACCAAGATATCGACCCTTTCCCTGTAAGGTAGATCCATAGCCTCGCCTAACCGATAATCGTGCGCGATCAAATTCATGGTCAAACGCCTCTTCCTCGCTAAATCTTGAACTTCATAATCCATAGGATCCGTCAGACGATAAAAGAATCCATAAATCGGCTTGGTCATCCTTACAAAATGCGGAAGATCGGGCTCATACATCGAGAAAGTTCTAAGCTTAAAGGCGTTGCAATTTACGATCGCTACCGTCCAAATAAAAATACCTAAAATAGATCCTATCGCAGCCTGCCCTCCGGAAAAAATTCCATAATGAGTCGGCTTGATCCAAATATACCAACCAACGGAAACGATCGGAGGCAAAAGTCCTAATAGCAATAAAACCGAACTCGCTCTCGTTTTCCCCCTGAAGCGGATCGCATTCCTTCCAAAATTAAAAATTGCGATCAGGAAAAGCACTAAAGAGTGCAGAAGAATTCCGGAATAGACGAGCGTCCTCGAAAATCGAAGGTGTTCTCCCGGACCGGAAGCCAGTGTTAAGACGTTTAATCGGAGGCTTTCTTCCAAAAAGAAACCGACAAGGATTAGGTGAGGAACCAACCATTTCCAGTTCGGACGATACGATTTCGCATTGTACGATATCGAAATTAAATAAATAAGAAATGGAGCGGGTATACTCGCAGCCAGGCCCAGATTTAATAAGGCATTTAACCAAGAATAAGGAACGATTTCCCTAAGTATAAATGAGGAAAACCAAAGCCCCATAAATACCGTCATTACGCCAAACAGAATCTGTACGGCTTTCCGCGGCTTAGGAACGAGTATCAACGCTCCTAAGACTACGAAAAAAAGAGCCGCACAAAGATTCAATGCGACGACATGATTCGATGCAACAATTGACATGCTTGCGCCTTATTTAAAGTAAGAAATGCGGCGATTTCAAGCAAACTTTTTTTGGGAATTTCGATTGTTTTAAAAAGTACCAGTTCTCCGTTGCAACGGAATTCAGGAAAATAAATAGGCCCCGGATAATCCGAGCTATGAACGGCGCCGGCAGCTAAATAAACACGTTCTATTCCTCGGCGAAACGGACTGTACATACCGAAGACCCGGGAGTAATTTCGTTTAATACAATAATCAGCAACGCATCCGAAATTAACGAAAGCTGCATATGTCCCTCGCGGAGTTCTTAAAAAAGCGACGGAGTTCCAATCGGCTACGTTTCGATCCAAGACGGCATATCGTCTAGGCAAATCTCCGAAAATCACTCCGATTTCTAAAGGAATTAAATTATTCGGTTTTTTTTCTACGACCCGCATTACGGACAAAATTTCTTCTCCCTTAGTCATAATAAACCAAATCGACCAAGGATCCAGATCGAAGGCTCTCCATTCCGAATCTTCATTGCCTACATCCGCATTCGCTTTTCTAACAAACTCCTTTACACGGTGGATAAGAGGACTTTGTGAAAAGCCCGCAACCTTCCAACATTCGAATGATTCATTCTGCCAATAAACGGATACGCCTGCCGGCGAGGTTTCTTGTTCTGTTTC
This sequence comes from Leptospira fainei serovar Hurstbridge str. BUT 6, assembly GCF_000306235.2. Taxonomy (NCBI): domain Bacteria; kingdom Pseudomonadati; phylum Spirochaetota; class Leptospiria; order Leptospirales; family Leptospiraceae; genus Leptospira; species Leptospira fainei. The sequence continues at coordinate 92,579 of NZ_AKWZ02000003.1, read as the reverse complement.
TTCTACTGCAAACATATTCTCTCCGCGAGACGGAACGCCTCGTATGCAGGACGATTATGTCATGTCGATGGACATTCACAAAGAATAAGTTTCTATTGTAATTAAAAGGAAGAGAAGGATAAGAATTAACGATAATGTCTGTGACGGATTTCGACAAAAAGTCCATCAAACTTTATCGAAATGAGCAACCGAATTCATTATTCAAATCTAAAAATAAACCCTTTGGTATATTAAAGAACGAAGGACTCTTATTTTTCAATCAACTTCGAGTCCATTAGCAAAAACGAAAGAACTTTCTTTTGGAAATTTTTAGGATGAAGAATTTCTAATTCAAAGTCTGAACAGCGTTAGAACCGAATTCACGCATGATCAATATCGGTAAGCATCGCTATTTTAACTATGAAATTATTACTTGTGAATTAAATACGGGTTGAAACGCTTTTTCTCGTTTAAAAGCCCGATTCATTTCTAAGTAAACCGATGTCTCCGGCCCTTCTGACTAGTTCCGCTCGATTATGTACGTTCATCTTTTTATATATATTCTTAACATGATGCTGAATCGTATACTTACTGACTCCAAGAAATTCCGCTACTCTGTTAATCGTTTTCCCCTTAACCATCTCGTCCAGGATCTGCTTTTCCTTCTTGGTAAGTTTTACTTCGCTCGAACTTTCATTCCTTTTGAAATTATTTAAAACTCGAAATGCGATCGTCGGCGTGATAATGGCCCCGCCGCGCAGAACGGTATCGATGACTTCCGCGATATCTTTCAACTCGGATTTAAGGATATATCCGATCGCACCATAACTTAGGGATTTAAAAATAAGCTCGTCCGAATTCATATTGCTTAACATGATCTTACTAGTTTCGGGTTCTCTTTCCGAAAGTTTCGCCGCCAATTCGACTCCGTTCATTCCCGGGAGCATAATATCTAGAAATATTATATCTAATCCCCTCCCTTTCTTATCCTGTAAAAAAGCTTCGGCGGACTCCCAGTGAGAAAGCATACCCACTTGCGGCAATACTTCCAATACCTTTATAATTTGCTCGCGATAACCGGAATCGTTTTCGACGATCCCGATATTCACGACTCTTGTTTCCACATTCTCGTCCATTTGATCTACTCAACCTTAAAATTCCGAAATTTTTCCGAGGGGCACTTGTAAAGTAATTTGGTAACCGCTATCCGAGAGAGCCATTTCCATTCTGCCTTCCAGCTTAGCCGACCTCTGGATTAGATTCTCGGTTCCGCGTCCGGTTCCATGCTCCCTTAAATGATACAACGATTTCGATCTCATATCCATAACGATTTCATGATTTTTCGACGTAAAACTCCATTCGGAAATTCCGATACCGTATTTTAGATCGTTATTCGCTATCTCATTAACGATTCCGTAAAGTTCCATCAAGTTGTTCTCATTCGGTTTTGTGGAAAAATTTTTGATCAAATCTTCATCGCAGCGAAAGTCAAGATCTCTCCCCGCATCCGAATATCTTCTCAACAATATGAGGTTTATACCGGAAAAGAAATTTTCCGATACCAATCCTAAATCCTCTATTTTAAGCATCTGCTCCCGAAGCATCTGAATGGATTGATTTACGTTGCCGTTGATTTTTTGAATCAGGGCGGGATCGGGAACTTGCGACTTCAACAACTCTTCGGAAAGGAACTTCAAATCAATCAGTTTTCCGCCAAGATGATCGTGAAGATCGATATTAATTTTCTGTCTAACAGTATTAATCGCGATTCTTTTTTCGTTTTCCTTGCGTATTAAATTCTTCTGGCCGTTTGCAAGCTCAAGAAGGTTATTTACCCTCCGAATCAGTTGCTCAAAGTTGAACGGTTTAAGCAAATAATCGTTTGCTCCTGCGTTTAGCGCATTTACCAAATCCTTATCTTGATTTTTAGCCGTAAGCATCAAAATAGGCAACTCGAGCGCGGTATAATTATTTCTAATCTCTTTAGCGGTTTCTAATCCGGAAAATTTAGGCATCATCACGTCTAGAATGATTACGTTAAACGAATTATCGTTTGCAAGAATATCAAGAGCTTCCAACCCGCTTCGTACCGCTAAGCAATCCATTTTACATAAGGCAAGATAGTTGCCGATGACTTCCAAGTTTACCGGCTCGTCATCAACCGCTAGAATTCTCACCGGTTCATGCCGGATATCGTCGTTCGCTTTTAAAAAATAGGAATCCGGAGTAAAATTCGTTTCCACGGAACCGATATCGCTTTTTATATAATGTTTCACGACAGTTTTAGAATCGGACGGCTCGACGGAAGGCTCACTGACGGGCATCGTAAAATAAAACCGAGCGCCCCTTCCATCTTCGGATTCGATTCCGATTTCTCCGCCATGGAGATTGACTAGCGCTTTGCTGATTGCGAGCCCAAGTCCGGCCCCCCCTACATTCCGCGCATCACCTCCATCGGCCTGTTCGAAAAAATCGAATATCTTTTCTTGATCCTCTTTCTTTACGCCGATTCCGGTATCTTGCACGCTGACTTCGGCGAAATGAGAGTCAATCAATCGGGCTTCGATCGTGACATCTCCGTTCTCCGTAAACTTTATCGCGTTACCTATCAAATTTTGCAGAATCTGCTGCAATCTATTTTCATCGGCTTTTAGTTGGGGAAAATCCTCAGGAACGGCATTTATTAATCTGAGTTTCGACTCGTCCACATTTACTCGATTTAGACCCAACGTAAATTCCACCGATTGATGGAGGTCAACTGGTATGCGTCTCAGCACGAGATCCTTATGCTTTAATTTCGAAAAATCTAAAATATCATTCACTAACGCCGATAATCGCTCTCCGCTAGCGATTATCATGGTCATCTGTCTATCCAAAAAGCGAGATAGAGGCCCTGCAGCTCCTCTCTTTACTGAATCCGCTATCCCGATAATGCCTTGCAGCGGAGTACGCAATTCGTGCGACGTGTTCGCTAAAAATTCGTCTTTCAACTTATCCAAAGAAACCAATCGTCGGTTTGATTCTCGCAGTTCATCGGTAAGCTTCTCCGATAGATTGTATGCATAAGAGAATCGTCGAGACACCATGAACGCTTGAGCGATAAAGAAGAAAGAAATGCCGTAGGAGACGAAGTACGTCGTATTGATTATCATATTAGCGTAAAGAAGATCGTTGATGAGAATCGTGAATAAACCGAGAAAGAGCGCTAAACCGATCCAAGCACCAGGGCGATCTTTCTTAACAGCCTTACCGAGTGCATAGAGAAAATATAGTCCTCCGGATACCAAAAGCAAGCTGAACAGAGAAAGTGTTCTGGAATAAGTCGCCAGTTCAGTAAATAACGCAATGACGCTTAACGTTATAAAACCGACCACTAAGGTAGTCGTTGCAGGCTTCCGAACTTCGTCTGGGAACATAGAACGAAGAAAAAGCGTGAAAAAAATACCCTCTAAATAACCGGAAAGAAGTTCCAGGCGGTAGGAAAGATTAAAGTCAAGTTCCGGAAAAACGGAAAATGCGAATCTTTCGCCCGTTAAAACCATCCTAACCATAGCGCAGAGACATAGGAGTCCGAAATACAAATTGAATCGATCTCTCCTAAGGAATGCAAAAAGACTCAACTGATAGAATCCCATTACGGAAAGACCGCCGCTCATGAATAAATCGAACCAGATACTCCTTTGTCTGAGAAACGATAATTCGGAATGCTTTCCTATAAAAACGCGGCCCCAAAGTCCTCCTTTCGAATGCGAAAAATTGGAAACTTCCACTATTATTTCATTATCTTTCTCTAATGTAAATGGTTCGCTTACGGCAGGACGGTAAAGCGGTTTCGCAGTATTAGCCGTCTTACCGACATTGCCGTTCGATAGCAAAAGCTTACCGTTCACAAACAGTCGATACGCCGTGGCCGCCTCCAACATTTTAATCGAGATGTCCGGGATTCGTTTATCCGTCAGGATTCTCATACGGTAGGAGGCGAATCCGAATCCCGGAAATTTTCCGGATTCGTAATTATTCCAGGCATCGGGGACAGGTTCGTACCGAGGTTGCAATTCTTGAAATTTACCTGCTTGAAGTCCGTTGCTAGGAGGGGGCTTTGTTTCCGAATAGAATTCTTGCCAATAAAATTCCCAGACCCCGTCCATTCCGAGCATTCCCTGGGTATCAAAGTTCCAGCCGGGCCTCAAATCGAGAATTCCGTCCATAACTTTCGGCTTATTTTCAGAGTGCAATAATTGCGTACAATCAATCTGGAAAATGCAAAATTGAACGATAATAAAATGGAGAAGAACAGTTCGTGGGATATACTGCAAATCGCTTTGTGGTGATTTCAATTTCATTCAAACGAACTCTTTGATAGAACTGATTCCTTTCTATTTCGAAATCAAGAAAGAATTTTATTAGTTTATCGAGCGGATTATTCCCGCTCGAATGCGGAGTGGATGCGAAACTACTCGTTTGGGGGATAGGTTTCATTTTGCCCCAAAACCGTAATAGCTCCCCATTTTAGGCCGCAAATTTAGGATCGAAAGAAAGACACGAAGAAAATACGCCCTTTCTCCGAATTTAACTTTGATAAAAAGATTCAATCTCTCTCGGTTAAACGACTTCAATTTATATAAAGTTTCTTCTCTCGTAGCGCAGTTCCAACTCTATTTCGATGAATGCTTTGGTTCGATATTTTATTAACAAATGTTAACGATCTTATTTCCTCGCCGGATTGTCGTATTATATGAAAGGATAATTTCAATCTTTCGACTTTGATCGAGTAGGAATTAAGGTGCACCGATGCAAGAATGTGAAGAGCAAACTTCAAACGGTAAAGATTGCGATCCTCCTTGTCTAGAGATACCGCACCCTCTCTTTTCTACCGAAGAAGCGGAATCTTCTGATAGAGAGCTTATTAAGAACGAACTCAGATTTCATGCGGCAATGCATCACTCTCCGAACGGTTTTGCGATCCTTTCTCCTAACGGAAGATGGATCAGCGTCAACCCCGCATTGTGTAAAATAGTCGGATATTCGGAAGAAGAGCTCCAGGAAACCGATTATCAATCCATCACACACCCTCAGGATTTGGAAGGGGATTATAATCACATTCAGGCATTATTAAATGGTAAATTAGACTCCTATCGTCGAGAAAAGCGATACCGCCATAAGGAAGGTCACTATCTCTGGGTTCAACTGGACGTGTCGTTAGTCCGCAAAAAAAACGGAGTTCCGAACTATTTTGTTTCTCAGATACAAGAAATTTCGGAACGTAAACAAGCGGAAAAAGCGCTTCGGGAAAGCGAAGAAAGATTTCGCCAATTGGCGGAAACTATCGACGAGATCTTCTGGATGAAAGACGCCGAAACGAATCGCCTATTATATGTGAGTCCGGCCTACGAAAGAATCTGGGGGCGTTCGATCGAGAGCCTTTTTCAAAATCCTGATTCATGGTTAGACACTGTTCACTCCGACGATTTACATCTGGCATTTCCGAATCTAAAAAACCAAAACGATCAGGGAGGTATCAATGAAAAATTCCGAATCATACGATCTGACGGTTCTGAACGTTGGATACGGGCTCATTCGTTTAAGGTAATCGGGTCCGACGGAAAGGTAGATCGGATAGTGGGGGTTGCGCGCGACGTAACTAAACAGCATGAACTTGAAAAACAATTGGCCCATTCTCAGAGAATGGAATCGATAGGATCGCTTGCGGGAGGAGTCGCCCACGACTTCAACAATATACTTACGGTTATACTGGGATTTTCTTCCATACTGGAGCAAAATAAAGAGAATCCTCAAAAAATTATGCAGTCCGTTCAGGTAATTCGAAAGACCGCCGAACGAGGAGCCTCATTAGTAAAACAACTGCTGACTTTAGCGAGAAAATCCGAGTCGTTCTTTCAATCAATTTCATTAAACGAAGTAGTCCAGGAAGCATTAAACATCGCTAAATCCACTTTTCCGAAATCGATAATAATCAATACCGATTTTCAATCGGATTCGATACGAATCAATGCCGATTATACGCAAATTCATCAAATTTTCGTTAACTTAGTTCTGAATGCCAAGGACGCTATGCAGAATGGCGGAAAACTGACGATTTCGATGAAAGAAGTTGATAGAAATTCCTTTTCATCGACGGACCCGAGAGTATCGCAAAGGAGATTCGCATTGCTGGAAATCAGCGACACTGGAATAGGTATGAATGAGGAAACGAAGCGAAGAATTTTCGACCCTTTTTTCACGACAAAAGCCTTAGGAAAAGGAACAGGACTCGGCCTAGCCCTAGTCGAAGGAATAGTTGAAAATCATAACGGGTTTATAACTGTTGAGAGCGTATTGGGACAAGGAACTAAGTTCAGTATTTACCTACCTGTCGAAAGTCAAAAACCCGAATCTCGCACCGTACATGAACCGATCGAGAATGCACAACTTGGAAAAGGCGAATGGATTCTGCTTATCGAAGACGAGGAGATGATTCTGGAACCCCTGACAAACTACCTTTCACACTTCGGATACAATCTTCTTTCGGCTAAGGATGGAGAAGAAGCATTGTCGGTCTTTTCCGCAAATCGCGATAAGATACAAGTCGTTTTATGCGATTTGAATCTTCCTAAGATAAACGGGATCGAAGTTCTGAAAAAAATCGGATCCTTTGACTCTTCCAAAACCCTAATTTTGGCAAGCGGCTATATTGATCCGCAGTTAAGACCGGAAATCGAAAAAATCGGCCTTAAATATACGATTCAAAAACCGTATAAGTTCGAAGAGATTTTAAGAGTATTAAAAGAGATCTAACTTTTCAACGATCTTTCTGATACATTATATATCCGGTTTAAACGAATATAAATCCTATTAAAGCTTGTACTCTTTCCAAACGCGGTTTCTAATTCTACTTAGGGAAACGGGAGTGATGCCTAAATAAGACGCAATATAATGTTGAGGAACTCGAGCGAGAATGTCAGGTTTCTGTTTAACCAAATTCAAATATCGCTGCTCGGGACTATCTCTAATTCTCGAGAGGAAAAGCACCATATATGCATCGAAGCGTTCCATGGCAAATTCAAGTAAATATTCGACGACTCCTTCGTTTTCCCGATAGATCCGCTCGGCATCTTGTCCGGTTATGAAATATAATTCGGTGGGTTCCAAGCTCTCTAGGATAAACGCGCTGGTAATTCCCTTGCCCCGATAGCTATAAAGAGAAGCGACAGGAGTATTTTCGAAGATAAATGCGATAGTAATATCTTTTCCTTCGTCGTCAAACCATACGCGGAGGCAACCTTTCTTAACGATATATATCGTTTTCGTAATTTCTCCTTTCTGAATCAAAACGGTTTTAGCAGGAATCCTCTTCTCTCGAAGCATGGGCTCGTATTTCGACCAATTTTTTTCCAATCCAGGGATGCTTCTCTTAATCTCCTCGATTAAGGGTAAATCGATCATGGCAAACCTTCCTGATTTTCGATATATTATTCATTTATCCGTCAAAAATCAAGATTTGTTCGCACTCTTCGAAAACGAACTATCCTTATATTTCGACTCATACCAGGAAGATATCCATCGTTTTCCAAGATTTTAAGGATATTAAGAGAATACGTTTAATTATAAATCTTAAATTGATCCGTGATTTTTTTCAACGTTTCCGCATTTGAAGAAAGACTCATGGATGTCGCAGAAACTTCCTCCGAACTGGAAGCGGTGACTAAAGCCTCCTCATTCCAGCGAAATATGACTTCGGTAATCTCGCGCACCGCCCTTTTCTGTTCCTGAATCGAAAGTTTTACCGCCTCGGCCTCGGCCCCGATTTTATCCGATTGTCGATCTACCTCCACATTCAGCGATTCTTGTGCGGAAGTAATATCATAAAGATGTTGCATATCATCTGCCATCGCATCTACATCGGTGATTATATTGTGAATCGTATTCACTGATGACCTCACGCCGCTAACCCCGTTCGTTAATTCGGATTTATTTTTTCCTAACATTACCGAGATGGATTTTATCGAAGAGGCCGTTTTTTCGGAAAGTTTCGAAATTTCGTCGGCAACTACGGCAAATCCTTTTCCAGCGCCACCGGCCCTAGCCGCTTCGATGGCAGCATTTAAAGACAATAGTTGAGTTTGATCGGAGATTTCGTTGATTATACTGATGATTTCCGACATTTGTTCGGACGATTTAAGAATATTACTTAAAGAGAAATCCATCAACGACAAGGACTCTTCTCCTTTTTTTGCCTCGGTAGAAATCGCGTTAGCTCTTTGTAAAGAATTCTGAATTTCCAAACCGATTTTCCTGACACCTTTGGATAAGTCCTTTATTTTGGAATGAAAATTATGGATATTCTCGAATTGGTTTTTTACTTTGTCAGCGATATTTTCCATTCCGGCGCTCATCTCTTCCGTCGTCGCGGACATCTGCTCGGAGGAGGCGGCCGTAGACTGCGCAACAGTAGCAAAAGATTGAGAAGAAGCGCTCAATTGATTCGCGGATGTTGCCAAATCGATCGCAATATGCTGAACATTCTTCAATGAACCGGACATCGTTTTTATGAATGAATTCATATCCAGACTCATATTTCCGATCTCATCCTTATAATGCGCGTCAATTTGTTCAGTCAGATCTCCATCGGACATTTTTTTCAGAACTCTACTTACGGAATCCAAAGGACTTAATCTCTTGTTTAGCAGACGATAAAGAAATATTCCGGAGGCCGAGGCGATCATCACTGAAACCGACAAGATGCCCAGAATGAGTTCGTTTAACGAATCCGAGATTTCCCCGAACGGCTGAATTGCGATTACGTTCAATTTCCATTGATCCAAGTGTTTGACCGTGGCGAAACGATCCTGACCGTTGAAGTAAAATTGCATTATTTCGCCGTCTTTCAAAGACGCTAGTTTTTCTCCGAATCCCACCTTTGAAATATCCAATTTCAAAATTAAGTCCTTAACTTTATGCGCGATGACCCGGCCTTCTTGCTCAACAATGGAAACGTAACCTTCCTTTCCTAATTGAGCGTTTGCAACAAGCTGTTCCGAAATGCTTCCTAACGAAAGTGCAATACAAAGGACGCCGATAAGAACCCCGTTCCGGCGAACTGGAGTCGATAATACCACAACGGTATCTCCGGTAATGGGGGACTTTTTAGCTCGACTTATCGAAATTTTTTGATTTTGTACCGAATTGAAAAAATTCCGAAGGTCTTCCCTTTGTTCCGGTATTTTACCGTATCCTAAAGTCTTTCCATCCAGCGCGTCCGCGACTACAACAGAATCGGCTCCTGAACCGTATATAAATATGTTCTCATATACTTTATAACGACCGAAAATTTCCTTAAAATAAGGATTCGCGAACGGCTTACCGCTCTGAATCGACTGAATAATACGTTCGTCTTGCGCGAGCGTCTCCGCCATGTTCGCGTGGGATCTTAGAAAATTATCAAAGTCGGCTGCGACAATCTTCACTACCGTCCTCATTTGGTCCTGATAATGTTCCTTAATTTTCTTGCTGCCTAAATAATAAGCGGTTCCGCCGATTAAGGAAGTCAGTACGGCGATTATCCCGATACTCCAACCGATTAAAATGAATTTGAGACCAGTCTTTACCATACTCGACCCTCGAATTGGACCTTCGACTTAAGACGGATGACGACTTAGTCCGAACGATCACTCTTATACTTGAGACTTCTCATGGCTTCGAATTCGTTATTAACATATGTAAATAAATTTCGAAAGCGAATCGCACGGCCCGTAAAGACGAAGCTTCAAAGCATTCGAAACTTAACTTTTCATGAAGATGAAAAATGTTGACGAAAGAGGAAGAACCCATATATGTAACCAAACGGCTACATATATGCGACGGGACGTATTTCAAGCAATTGCCGACCCTACAAGACGGGAGATCATTCGTCTTCTCTCCGGAAAGCGGTTAACTTTAAACGGGATTGCCGCTAACTTCGAAATTAGTAGGCCTTCCATTTCAAAGCATATTAAAATCCTGCAGGAATGCGGACTTATATCGATCAAGCAAAACGGCCGCGAGCGGTATTGTGAAGGCAAGTTAAAGAAACTGAAAGAAGTTTTCGACTGGGTCGAGTTTTACCGTGGATTTTGGGACAAAAAGCTACTTTCTTTAAAAGATTATTTGGAGAACGAAGAGTGAATAAGGAATCCGTAATCAAAGAAATAACGGTAAAGGCGTCGGCTTCTCGAGCATGGAAAGCGATAACTAATAACGAGGAAATGAAAAAATGGTATTTCGATCTGCCGGAATTTAAGCCGGAAATTGGATTTGAATTTCAGTTCACTGCCGGGGCCGATACGAAGAAGTACGTTCATTTGTGCAAGGTTACCGAGGTCGTCGAAGGTCGTAAGATCACTTATAGCTGGCGTTACGAGGGCCACCCGGGAGAATCCTACGTGACCTTTGAGCTATTCCCTGAAGGTGAATCGACTCGGATTCGTTTGACACATTCCGGTTTAGAAACATTCCCGGCGGATAATCCGGATTTTAAACGGGATAATTTTGTTGCTGGATGGACTCAGATAATCGGGCTGCAGTTACGGGAATTCTTAGACTTGGCCGTTGGCAAAGGATAATATAGAGATAGCCTTTGGCCCAATCGTCGCAGATTGACTGATCCAGGCATTTAAGTAGCGTGGCATAAGCCGGAGTTCCGTTTATTAATGCATCTAGGATTTTGAAGTCGAAGTTACTTTCCTTTTTAATTTGCCATTCGGATATTCATCCAGTCAAAAATGATCGGGATTAATCGACGGTTATAGGACGAGAAAAAATCGGAATCATTAAAAGCGTCAAAAAAGCCGCATACGTAAAAAAAGAACCGTTTGCCTCTTCGCAAGTGCGCTCTTCGCCCAAATATGGTAGCCGCTCCCCTCGTGTGACTTTAGCTCAAGCAAGAATTAATATAGAATCGCATTCGACCTTCCGATTCCCGAAGTAAATTCTTTCCGAGGCTATCATTTATCAGCATTTGTTTTCGAATAAATAACTTTTCTCTTTCAAGCTTTACCGAAGAATCGTTCAAAATGAAGAAGCTCCCGACAAAATCCGCGGAAGACGTCGTATTCAGAACCGAGGGTTTGGAAAAAATTTATGATATGGGAGAAATTAAAGTTCAAGCTCTCACTGATATAAATTTAAAATTCTTAAAATCGGAGTTCGTTGTCCTTTTGGGACCGAGTGGAAGCGGTAAATCTAGTCTGCTGAATATCCTTGGCGGATTGGACAGTCCGACTTCCGGAGAAGCGTATTTTAATAACCGACCGTTGCGTACCGATAGAGACGAAGATCTCACCGAATTCCGAAGAAAGTATGTAGGATTCGTATTTCAATTTTATAATCTTATTCCCAGCTTAACTGCCGAAGAGAATGTTCAGTTAGTCATCGATATTTCTTCCAATCCCATGACGGCAATGGAGGCGTTAGAGCTGGTCGGCCTTACCGATCGAAAAGACCATTTCCCCGCTCAGCTTTCCGGAGGAGAACAACAGAGAGTCGCGATCGCTCGAGCAATCGTAAAAAAACCCGAAATTCTACTCTGCGACGAGCCGACGGGAGCGCTGGATTTTACGACGGGAAAAATCGTTTTGGATGCCATATCCAAGATCAATCGAGAATTAGGAACGACGACGATTATTATTACTCATAATATTGGAATTGCGGCCATCGCAGACCGCGTCGTGGAGATGAGGGACGGAAGAATCGTTTCGGACAAATTAAATAAAAGGAAGCTTTCCACAGCTAGCCTGCATTGGTGAAAACGTTAGATAAGAAAGTATTTCGGGAATTTTTAGGTTTAAAATCGCAAGCAATTACGATCACACTCGTTGTCGCATCCGGCATTGCCGTATTTCTGGCCTCTCTCAGCTCGTATGATTCTCTGCTAAATGCTCGCGATCGTTTTTACGCAGACTATTCGTTTGCGCAAGGATTCGCATCGTTTAACAAAGCTCCGAATTCCGTTCTTTCAGAAATTTCGAAAGTTCCCGGCATTTCCAGCGTGGAAGCTAGAATCGTAAAAGATGTCGTCTTAGACTTCGAAACGGAATCGGTTCCGAGCGGGGGAAGAGTTATCAGTTTAACGGAAGGACTCAGTACGTTAGCTCTCACTCATGGAACGCTCCCTAGGAACAAAGACGAAGTCGTCATCAGCGATGCTTTCGCGACGGCAAATCTTTTAAAGCTAAATTCTAAAATAGTGGCCATCTTAGAAGGACAAAGAAAAATCCTAGTCGTCACCGGAATCGCCCTTTCGCCTGAATTCGTCTACGTATTTCGTCCTTCCAATTTTCTCCCGGATGATAAGCATTACGGAATCCTGTGGATGCAAAGAGAAAATGCGGAAGATATCTTTAATATGCACGGAGCCGTTAACGATATCGTCTTCAACTTCACTCCGGACTCGGATAAGAATTTCGTATTAAACGAAGTAGATCGACTGCTCGAGCCTTACGGAGGATTAGGTTCTTACGATAGGGACAAACTTCCATCGCACTCGTTTCTGCGGGATAAGTTTAAGCAGTTAAAAACCACCGCTTTCTCCCTACCCTTGATTTTCCTGGGAGTCGCTGCGTTCCTGCTTCATATCGTTTCCACAAGAATCATTTCTAAACAACGAGAACAGATTGCCACCCTAAAGGCGATCGGGTACGATAATCTTACGATCGGTTTGCATTATCTAAAAATCATATCCATAATCAGTTTGTTAGGTTCACTCGTAGGAATCGTTACCGGAATTTTCTTAGGAACAAAAATGGTGGCCCTTTACGGAGAATTCTTTAAATTTCCTAGATTGCAATTTTTGCTAAATCCCAGTTTGATCTTTCAAGGAATTCTGATCGGTTTCGCCGCCGGGGGCTTAGGTTCGGTAATGTCAGTACGAAATGCGATTACTCTGCAACCTGCGCAAGCGATGAGGCCACCGATTCCGGAAACGTTTTCCAGGAACTTTTTAGAAAAGTATTTGATAAATTTCCAAGCCATATATCGCATTGTGCTTCGAAATTTGACAAGAAGACCCGGTAGAACGTTTCTATCTATTCTAGGCGTGTCCTGTTCCGTGATGATTATGATCCTTGGTTTATTTACCGGTGATACGATGGATTATATTTTAAAGATTCAATTCGAATATTTGCAAAGAGACTCGGTCACTTTGAATTTTTTAAACGCAGTTTCGTCTCATTCTATGATGGAATTATCGGGCAAAGACGGAGTCTTGCTCGCGGAGGGTTTTAGAGCCGTTCCCATCAGAATTAAATTCGAAAACTTGAATAAGGAGCTCCTTCTTATGGGGCTTCCCGAAAAATCAGAATTAAGAAAATTAATGAACGAGAATGGAACATTCGTTTCCCCTCCCGGGAACGGCGTTCTTCTAAACGCCGGCGTCGCTAAAAAATTAGGAATCAACAAGGGAGATCGTCTGCAGCTCGAGATTTTAGAAGGTCAACGCGGGACAACCGAAGTGGAAGTGTCAGGACTAATAGACGAAATACTAGGCCAAGGCGCTTATATGGAAAAAACCGCCGTAAATCGTTTACTCCACGAAGGCGATCAGATAAACATGTTAGCTCTTCGAACGGATTCCGCCAAAGAAGAAGATTTATTAAACGAACTAAAAAGCTATCCGAAAATCTCCGGGGTGTCCACCAGAGAAAGATCATTAAAAATATTTTATGAAACCATATCTAAAAGCGTCGTAGCGACATCCGTCATTATAATTCTTTTCGCCTGCGTAATTTCAGTCGGAGTCGTTTATAATACCGCGTTAATCGTCCTATCCGAGAGGGCTTTCGAATTAGGCAGTCTTCGAATCTTAGGATTTACCAAAGAGGAAGTATTCATGATCCTATCGGGAGAACTCGCGATTGAAATTCTTCTTTCAATACCGCTGGGTTGCCTATTCGGATACGGCTTCGGCTATACCTTGCTTAATACCATTCAGACTGAGGGATTTAAAATTCCACTATATATTTCCCGTGGAACGTACGTCATCGCGATCTTAACGGTGCTTATGACGTCCTCGATCAGCTTTTGGATTCTCTATTCGAAAGTGAAATCGATGGACTTAATTTCCGTCTTAAAAATTAGAGAATAATTCATGAATATAACTGAAACAGCCTTATCAATCTATCATAATAAAAAAATCAGGATCGCTCTTGGAGTTATTTTACTGCTCGTTATAGTATGGTCTTTTTTGAGACCGAAGGCGATCGTTTCGGAGAAAGCTTCAGTTATCCGGGGCAACTACGAACAAATCGTGGAAGAAGAAGGAACGACTCGAGTAAAGGAAAAATTCAGTCTCTATTCTCCCGTAACTGGAATTCTTCAAAGAGTCGATAAACATGTAGGCGATACCGTCGCAAAAGGGGAAACTGTCGCGATCGTTAAATGGGATTACGACAGAAAAGTTCAATCGCCGATTTCGGGAACGATTTTAGCCATCCAAAGGGAAAGCGAAGGCCCCATCACAATGGGCGCTCCTATTTTAGATATCGGTAATACGAAGAATTTAGAAATTTCATGCGAACTTTTAACGCAAGACAGTGTGCATGTGCATCCCGGAGATCCGGTCCAAATAAACGGATGGGGAGGAGATTCGATTCCGGGAAAGGTAAGACTAATCGAGCCTTCGGCATTCACTAAGATTTCTTCATTAGGCGTAGAAGAACAAAGAGTCCGAACAATTATAGACTTCACTGCCCCTCCGGAAATGGGGGATTCGTTTCAAATCAAAGCTAAAATTATTTCTTTCCGAAAGGAAAACGTACTGATCCTTCCTAGCGCAGCTCTCTTTAGAGACGGCGAAGATTGGACTGTCTTTCAAGTCTTTAAAGGAAAGGCTAAAAAAGTGCATGTCAAAATAGCCGCACGGAGCGGAAAATCGTCCCTTTTACTGAGCGGTTTAAAGGAAGGAGATGAAGTTATTCTATATCCGAATGAAGAGATTCGTGAAGGAGTGACTGTCGAGTGAAGACTGAGGCCAAAATTTTGCGTAAAGAACCGACCGGTTTAGCTGGAGATGTTAATCTCGGGATCACCCGCGACAGCAAGCTCCGCGAGGACATCCGTTTTTCATCCTCCAATAAGTAGTCCATCCCAAAATCTCACTTATAGAGAACGGAAACCGCTCAGTCATCCTTCCTTTTTCTAAGCAAGAAATTTCAAAATGCCGAATTGGCAGCCAAAGCTTTACACATTTATGTGGCTCGCATCTCTCTCTCCCATAAATGACGACCTTTCCGACCCTTTGCACATTCAATTTCTGATCGGCGAGAAATTTATTAGTTGACTGAGTAAATACTCAGTGAGTAAATACTCATCGAAATGATTCCTCTGAGCCGACACGAACAAAAGGAAAAAACCAGGCATAACCTGATCGAAACCTCCCGGAAGCTATTCGCTAAGGAAGGGATTTCGGCCACTACTACGGCAAACATCGCGAAGACACTGCGGATTTCGCACGGTACCGTTTTTCTTCATTTTCCGGTCCGCGAAGATTTAATCTTCGCGGTAATCGACGATTTTGGCCGCGCGCTTTCGGGAGAACTCAAAGCCAACTTAGAGAAAGAATTTGGAATCAAAGGAATACTAACGGCGCATATCAAAGTGTTAACCGAATTCGAAGACTTTTATTACCGCTTACTCACCGAAATGCACTCTTTACCGGAAATGGTAAAGGGAACGATTTTTATGTTAAATGCGGCTGTTTCAAATAAATTGTATATTGCGGCTGAGCCGCTTATGCGATGCGGAGAGATTAAAAAAATGGAGCGGCCGCTCTTATTCAATACCTGGATGTCGCTACTTCATTATTATATCGTAAATCGGGAGCATCTAGGTAGGAAGCCCCCCATCCTAAAAGAGAAAGGCAGCTATCTACTCAAACATTTTCTAGAATTAATTTATATAAAGTAGACTCGTTTACGCGAGTACGGAGAAAAACGATGAGTGAGAAATGTAAATCATGTGCATCCTGCGGGATGCCTCTTGAAAATAAGGAAGACTTTGCCTTAGGGGATCCGTCACAGATCTATTGCAGATACTGTACGGATCAAACCGGCAAACTTCTTCCCTTCCGAGTAATTCTTGCAATGAATGCAAAGCAATTCGAGGAAACGCAAGGAATCACGGAGGAAGCTTCAATCAGAATGGCTAGAGATATTCTCAAGAACCAACCGGCCTGGAAGGGATTGGGCGTTTAGAAGGCGAAGGAGTAATGGTATGCAGGAAGAACAAATTTTAGAATCTGCTCGAGATACGAACATTGAAACGGATTATCTCATGTCGATGCATGTGCCCGGAGCCGGCGCTCCACACTTAATCGATTCAAGTCTCCGAATTCATAGATCGAGCTCGGACGGTCGGGTTCACGGCCCGAAAATTTCCGGGACAATCGTTCAGCCAACGGCTGATTGGCTACGTATTTGTCCGGACGGAACGATGCGTGTCGACGCTCGGGTAACCATAGTAACGAACGATGAGGCCGCTATATTCGTGTCTTATAATGGAATCATCCGAATATCACGGGGAAATTTTGAACGAATGTCGCAGGGAGAAACGTTAACCCCCAAGGATATGTATTTCGTTATCGCGCCGACGTTCCAAACGGCTCATGAAAATTACCTCTGGCTAAATCAGATACAAGCCGTCGGAAAAGTTTCGGCCATTAAAGGAGGCAAAGGAGGATACGTTGCATACGATCTATATGCGATACGATGAATGCGAAAGTTTGCGAATCGGCTTCCGAACGTCTCGCAAGGAATGGATTCTTCGAAGCCGAAAGCTGTTCTCTCCATAGCGAACAAATTCACACGAAACGTTTGATTTCTACAGAATCGAATAAACGAATCAACTATCATCGAAAAGAAATTGAATCGCTTCGATAATACCGATTCAAAAAGTTTCAGGTATGTTCAATGCTAAGCGCTCCGGACGGACATTTCTGCACTTGTGCGACGATATCCGTGGAAAGAGTTCCCTCGAGTGTAATCCAGGGGGATTTCCTTGGATCAAAGACGTCCGGCAACCCGCGAAAACAAATTCCTGAATGAACGCAAATCCCGGGTTTCCAGACCACGGTAATTTCCCCGTTATTATATTTTTTTGTAATGTCTTTCATCAAGATTTTCCCTCAAGCAAGTTTTGTATCAATCTGAATCGGAGATGTTAGCACCTTATGTATTGGACAAGCGTTTGCCGCATGTAATAGCCTTTCCCGCTCTTTTTCGCTCAAATTACCTTGCACAGTAACGATACGTTCAATTTCAGTATGATCCTTCCCTTTAGTCAGGTTCAGTTCGACTGAAACATTCTGAAGATCCATTTTCTTTATCTCTGCATACATTCGTAAGGTGATACTCGTACAGGCACCTAAGGCAAGAAGCAGATATTCGTGTGGAGAAGGACCCAGCCCCTGGCCTCCGTTTTCTTTGGATTCATCCGCGATCAACTCATGTAGGTAAGTCTTAAGAATCGTTTTATAATTTTCCGGAGTGCTAGTTATCTTTACTTCGACATCGCTCATAAAAACAACGATGTTGATAGAAAGAACCGCAAAAGCAAATCATTTTTGCAGCATAAAACGAATCGAATCCGAAACGAAGAATTCTTCCCTTTTCTTTGACCAGACCCGAATGACTACTGCAGAAAAAATCTAGTACACTTCCGATAGAGTCTCCGAAAAGAATCCACTTATGGACGAATCAGAAAATTCTGACGCTCTTGCCGGTCCAGATATACGGAGTTCTACATCTATCTATTCAAAAATATTATTTATAATTTTAGAATGCATTGTAAAGATTAAGTATAATATCATTTTCAAAGTAGGATTCGTCTAAACCGGGCGAACCGCCTGCTGTTTGGCTAACCAATCCAGGAGCTCGCGAATCCTTCCGATGGCGAGGCGATAACTCGGATCCGCAGCCCCATAATAAAATGAAGCCTATCTCCGTTTGTGCCGATCCTAATTCCGCAAAGAAAGACAACATTGTCCATATGTCGATAGATCCTATTATAACAATGAAGTGACTGGCAGATTTTTCAGGGTGAACCGGCGGTTTTTTAGAAACAGGGCACCTTATTTACTTTTGCCGAACTGTGGAAATTCCAATCGATGTCAGGGAAAATGATCGGCATTAAATATACTCCAACTGACGAATCGACCGTTTTTCAAAGAGAATCATTCGCGTTCTATCCACTTATATCGCGGATTTTATTTTCTTTTTAGTTGCTTTTAGCAACTATATTTGATAGAATAATTTTTCGTTAGTGGTAGCAGTCGTATGGAACAATATATCGATATAATCCGAGATTTTAATCGATATTATACGAACGCTTTAGGGTTACTGAATACTCGCTTTCTCGATAGCAAGTATTCTTTAACTGAAGCGCGCTTAATATTCGAAATCGGTCAGGAAAGCCAATGCACAGCCAGTCAATTAGCCAATTTACTCGATATTGACAAAGGGTATCTAAGCAGAACGCTGAAAAAGTTCGAGCAAAACGGCCTAATCACAAGAACGAAAAATAAATTAGATTCAAGAATTCTAAACTTACATCTAACAAAAAGAGGAAAGCAGGCTTTGTCTCAGTTAAACAAAGCTTCCAGGCGGGAAATCTCTGATATGATTGCATATTGTTCGGATACGGATAGGAGTAATCTTGTGTCCTCGATGGATACGATCAGGAAAATTCTCTCGCAAACCGAAATGGCGGTCTCCATAAGAGAAAAAAATATCGGCGATTTAGGTTATATCATTTATCGACACGCGATTCTCTATGCGAACGAATTCGATTTTAATGAGTCTTTCGAAGAATATGTGATTCAGGGAATATCAGACTACTTAAAAAACCGATCCTCCTTGGATAAAATCTGGATTGCGGAATGCAATCATCAACTCGTAGGCGCCGTCGCTTTGCTACAGGTCGGCAGAGAGAAGGGCCAGATTCGATGGCTTTATACGGAACCTAAGTATAGAAACCTTGGCATCGGAAAGAATCTACTTTCTAAAGCTATTGAATACGGTCAAAATCATTACTCTCAAATATCGCTATGGACGTTGAATCACCTTCACGCCGCACGCAATCTTTATAAGCGATTTCATTTCGTATGTACGGAATCGAAACGGAATGATAATTGGAATACCGGATTGATCGAAGAAAAATGGGAACTGTATTTATGAAAAATCAAATCGCTCGTGCAAGATCCTCTCTATCGCACTATGCTAATCGGAATAAATCGAGCCAGGATCTCTCTCGCTGTCCTATTTAATCTCGGTTTTCCCGAACCTTCGAATAGAATCCAGTAAGCATAATCGATACTAAACATATCCTTTATATTATGCCTTACTTTTATCCATTGCTGATCGATCCTTTTTTTCGCATCAATTGTCAGATTAGGGTTTTTCCGAAAATTCTCCAGATAATCATAATATTCGGAAGTTAGCGTGGACGGAATTGGCTCTTTCCACTTTCTTCCGCGAAACGATCTTTCAGTTTCCCAACGAAATTCACCCATAGCCTTCGTGATCGCCAAAGTAACGTTTTCATTTAAAATCGTCGGGAAAAAAAGCCTACTATTCGTCAAATTTCCGTTCGAAGCATCCTGCCAAAAAACGCCTCTATTACCCGAGAACGGCAAAAGAATACAATCGGCGAAAAATTCCTTACGAATCAAATCCTGCTGATTCGTATTTCCGGCAGAATTCGACCTAACTTCCCTATAAAATAAACCTGGATCGACTTTTAAGACCAAGTCGGCGTTAAATAAAAGTTTCTTCGGAAAAAGAAGATTGGAATTCGTATCTCCGTAAAACTGGTCTTCCGATAAAATTGGATAGGCTTGACTCGGATTTAAGGATATTCCAAGTAAGCCCGCGTGTAAGGTGTTCTCTAATTCCCAATCGAGAAGATGTAATAAGTATTCCTTATCTTGTAAATTCTTAACCTCCGGCTCTTTATTCCAAAGCAAACCGGATTTTTGAACCTGATCGTAGGATTGACCCATTTGGTTTCTGGAAGGAGTCTTCTTTCCGGCAAGGATAAGATTTAACCAGTCGGGTAGAAGGTGGAGAGCGAGCTTAATTTCCGGGGCTACCGGATCTTTGATGGACGATTTTAGCTCGTGAATAGAAACTTCCAGCTCTTGAATTCTTTTTCCGGAAAGAATTGTTTCATCCAAGAAAAAGAAATACAAAAAAAGTATGACCGGCTTCGGGACGTCCGAAATGTCTGATCGGAATTTCAGGAAACAAGCTTTGTATAAACGAATTAATACTTTATAATCTTCCGGATTATGCCGATTCCGAACGTAACCCGGATGATCTTTATATCCTTTCACTAAATTCTTAATTTGCTCGCAAACACTCGGGGGTAAGCTTGAATAGGCTAATATTTGTGAAAGGCTGCCTCTGTATTCTTCGGGAAAAACATCCGGACTTTTCGGACTCAGTGAATCTCCTTTAGGAGTTTCCACCCATTCTTTCGTTTTTTTCTCGTCCAGTTCGGGCAAGCTCTTGATTTGAAGAACTATATTCGAATCCTGCTGGGAAATCAATACTGCATCCGATCGAAACCATTTTTTATCCGCATTCCGAAAATATATTTTAACCTTTTCATATCTTGTCAGAGCAAACGGATGTGTTCCTTGCTTTGTGTAAACCTTTGCCTTAATCTGTTTTCCGATTGAATTCTCATCTATCTCATGAACTTCCAATATCGTCGGAAAACTTTCTTCCGAATCGGACGCTAAAAGGGCCTGAAAATTATTCTTCGGCAAAGGACTTGAAGTCTGAATCAAATGATCCAACGATTGCACAAGTAAAACGTCCTTCCAGGTCGGAAGGTTACTATGATTAGCAAGAAACGGCAGAAATTCCGGAAGAAAATATTTTTGATACCAGGCCGGATCCTCGGCAAGCTGCTTTAATTCCGCAAACGAAATCCGATCTAAAAAATCATGAAAAAGGTTCACTTCCTTATTATTGAATTCGTGCAAATGTAACTTCGCTAAAATTTTCTGCTGGAATGATTTTTCGTTTTGGTTCCTTCGATTAATCGATTTTTGGACGAAGTAGATCGCGGTAATCAGGAAAACCAAGAAAATTAGCCCGTTGATTACCGGAGTCCACGAAAATTCTGGCCATATTAGAATGGGAGAACCGGATTCCTGACTTAGAAGAAACATATAAAAACGATCGATGATTATTCTGAATTCGTCAAGTAGGATTACCCTTGCGATTCCAAACCGACAATTTACGGCGCAAATAAACTTATAACCTGCGATCGATAGACAAGAAAGCACTAATTAAGCTTGAGATTTGCAATTAATTCGATATAGATGATTTCGGAAATACTTTTGCTTTGATTTTGTCGTTAAAAGACCGGCAGGCATCGATTAATATGTTAGAAAAGATAAAATCGGATTTTCCCTTCTTTGCAGATCATTGGGATAAATATGAACATATGTTCAAAGAAAAAAGCATTCCTGCAAAAAAGTTACTCCTGCGTCAAGGAGAAGTGGCGCAATATATTTACTTCCTTGATCAAGGTTGCCTCCGCTCAGGATTTAACGATAACGATAAGGAAATCACGTTTCAATTTTTCTTCGAATGTCAGGCAGTAACCTCAATGGAAAGCATTAGATCCTCTTCGCCGAGTCCTTTTTTCCTGGAAAGCATCGAACCTTCCCGACTAATCGCTTTGCATCGAGACGACGCATGGACGCTATATAGTAAGCACGAAGAATTCAAAGATTATTTAATTGATTTTCTTTTTTCAAGGGTCAATAACTATATAAGATTATTTCTATCTCGAATAAAGGACACGCCGGAAGAAAGATATCTGGATCTAGTAAGAAATTATCCGGAAATTATCAAACGAATACCTCAACATCATATAGCTTCCTATTTAGGAATTACTCCAGTCTCTTTAAGCAGAATACGTAATCGAGTTTGGTCGGAACATCGTTAAGGAGGAGGAAATTCGGCAATTTCCATCGTTTCCAGTAGAATCGACTAGCATACTAACGAGAAGAATTCCCTTATACTTTCGATTCTAACCTTGTCCTATCCGATTTTTTAACATCAGTGGAATTTCGCTTATTATTTACTTGCCTCAGAAATGGAAGCTACACTTTACTTCCGTAGGGGGAAGTATTCTTGAGATCAAAAATACCGCCGGCTAAAACCTATCTCTACGATGTGGAGGGTGTATTTCGCAAGATTCAAAAAATTCTTCTTCCATTCAGATTAGTTCTTTTCCCGCTAATACTGATCAATTGCTCGACATTCTTTATCGGTGATTTGCCGAAATCTCGTCCGGAATTCGCCAAGGGAAGAAAGGACATCTCATATGAATTCATAGGATGGGAAAACAAGGATCGAACCGAGCTTGCGTCGGTGATTTTACGAACATTTCATGGGAGCGGCGCTTTCAGAAATATCTCTTCCTACGTTAATTCCAGAAGTGAAGTCAAAATTCAAATTATATCCGCCGAATCTCCTAGGTTTTCGATTTTGTTGGGCGAACAAAAGCAGCCGGTATCCTGGGCCGTAGATAAAAAACCCGGTCGCTTTTCGTTATTCCTGCTGAACAGGATCCTATCATACCAAACGTATTTAATTTTTCCTATCTTTTACGAGAATCAAGATTACATAATATACAAAATCTGGAAAAATAACGCTAAGATCGGCGAGTTTTCCTACTCATTTAAAACACTCGGCATCCTCGGATGGCTATCGTTCGGTTTAGCCTGGATGGACGACGAGGAAAAAATGGACGCAATCATCGAAAACATTACGCTCAAATTCCTTAAGGACTCGGAGGGTCTTTATTAACGTGAAATTTATTCTCTGTATCGCCTTATTTGCTTCAAACTCTTGCGTCGGCTTTCGATCTAACCCGGAAGTAGAAAAGAATCCGATCGAAGGAACTATGGTTCGAAGCGCGAAGCTGGAGTTTACCGGTTTTACGCATTATGATTCCGAAAAAGAACTTCTATTAAACGAAATGATCGAATCAGGAATCCGATCGGATGATTTGTCGGAAAATACGATCGAAATTATACTGGAAGAAAAACCTCCTATCTATAAATCCGCCGGACTTCACTTCAATAATTTAATATTCAGCGTTCTCACATTAAGCTTAATCCCTTATCACACGAACGCTAACCATCGAATCTCCTACAGGATCTATTCGAACCAATCCCTTATTTCGGAGTCGGAGTACCGACTCGAACTCAGCCAGTATCGAGGTTTATTGATGATATTCCTGAGTCCTTTTTTTTGGCCATCCGTAGCATTCCACGGAAGTATAAGAGAATCTTGGAGAATGGAGAAACTTCAAAATGGTTTGCATTCTAAGAAAGATTAGTAACCTAAAACACCAAGCTGATTCGGGTACAAGAGTTCATCCGAAAAAAAAGATCGTTGCGATGACAGCCATTCTATTTTTCCTTTCGATTTCGAATTGCGTTCGAAAACAAAACGGAATACATTCGAGAGACATTGTTACTTCTCATTCGATACGCATTCAGGAAAGGGAAAGATCGTTTCTTATTTTCAACCCGTTCACACTGAACGATGGAGCTCCCAAAAAACCGCTAGTCATTGCGTTGCATGGCAGACTCGGATCCGGAAAGCAGATCATGTCCGAATCCAAACTAAATTCTATCGCAGTAAGAGAAACGTTTATTGCCGTCTACCCTGACGGTTACAAACGATCTTGGGCGGATGGCAGAGGAAGGACTCCCGCCGATAAGGAGCAAATCGACGATGTTTTATTCATCGAATCTTTATTGAGTTATATGATACAAAACTACAATATAGATCCGACAAAAGTATTTATTTTCGGCCATTCCAACGGTGGATTCATGACACAAAGATTATTGTCCGAAAAAGGATCTCTCTTTAAGGCAGGCGTAAGCGTTTCCTCTCAATTATCTATCTCTGTTTTAAAAAAACATCATCCATCTTTGCCCATTTCGGTGGCGATCATGACCGGTACAGACGATCCGATCGTTCCTTTCTTCGGAGGCTTCGTTTTGGATGGCGGGGAGATCATAGGCGCCGAAGAATCGATAACGCGCTGGGCCGATTGGAATCGATGCTCTCCTGCTCCTCTAATAACCAATCTCGATAATAAAGACGACGAAACATCGTTAGAAATTCGCTCATATGAAAACTGCGCCGGGAAAACTAAAGCCCGCCTTTATAAAATCATCGGAGCCGGTCATCAGTGGCCGGGAAACGAGAGACGGAGCTTGTTCGGAATTAACCTCGGAAAGCCTACCCAGGAAGTGAATGCTTCTGAAGAAATCTGGAAATTCTTCCGGGAAACATATCAATAAATCTTAAACAATTTATCAATTATCATTAAGGACCTCCGATAAGTTTCGAATCGAAATCTTTCATTTCGAACCGGTATTCGATTATTTCGTATACGTATTAAGTTTTACAAGTTTCATCTGCTCGGCAAAATCGGCAATCGCTTCGAAATGCGGCGCATGTGCACAACATTCGAATGAATGGAAAGTTTTCTTAGGCGCCTCAAGTCCGTTTACGTATTTCACAAGAATCTCTTCCGGATTATAATAATCGTATTTTCCGGTAAAAAAATAAACCGGCACTCGAATCGAAGGCGCTTCCTTAAACAGGTTCATCTGAAAAAAATATGGACGAATTCTCGAAGAAGACCTCCATATTCCCGGAAGATAGGTTATCATATCAAAAATCGAATATTCCGGAGAATCCTCCATTAGACCTCGTAGAAATCGATCCTCGTCATAGCGCTGAGTATCGTGAAATAGTCCGACTCCGAACTGATTCAACCAAAACCTTCGGTTTTTTAAATATTCCTCTTGCGTTAAATCTTTTACCTTACCGGATATTTCAGGATTTTTGCTTCCGTTCTCGAGAACAAACTTATAGGAAATCGCAACGCTCTGCTCTCCGTTCACGACAGGTCCGATTCCGATATACGCGAATAAATCCTCAGGATAACGATTCGCGATTATCGCACCCAGATAACCTCCCCACGAGTGTCCCATTAGGTAAATTTTAGGAACATTAAACTTTCGTTTCAGAAATAAGATGACTTCGTGAGTATCCGAGAGATACGTTTCGGGTGTAACATCGGACATGAATAAGGAATAAGACTTACCGGCTCCACGTTGATCCCAATTTACGACTATAAATTGCTTTTCCAGTTCGGTATAAAAATAACGAGCAAATCCGATCGATCCAGCGCCGGGCCCTCCGTGCAGGACCAAAAGAACAGGATTATTGCGACTTTTACCCTGAGAAAACAGCCATTGATCAACGCCTCCGATTCGGACTTTCTCTAGCTCGGAAATTTCGAGGGTACCTGGTTTAGAATCTGACCCGGTATGACGAGTACCCGGTAAACAATCCGATACGATTATTAAAAGTCCGACGAGGCAAATCGAACGAACAATCGCAACGGGATAAAAAGGCAGCCTTGAATTTTTCATTTCATACTTGAACGAAGGATTAAATCCGATAGTCCAGTTAAATAAAGTAACGATGACGGATTTTATTTTCTCCACCGTGCAATATTTACAAAAATAATTTAGGATCGAAGTTATTCGCATAACAGTCTTTGATCTCCGAACGGTTGGAATCGAGCTTCACCTTCAAACCGAGACTTACTTATCTTTAAAGAATTTGTACGTTCCCCGGGCTGCGAAAGCATTGTATATCTGACAGAAAAGACGGCGAGAAAGGTCGTTCGATTCCGATTAACTATAAATTTATTCGGATAAAATTCGTTCATCTCCCGAATAAATTCCAAAATCCAGGATATTTCGGTATCTATCGGAAAATTTTGAGTAGATAACTCCGATCCAGCCGAATAATTTTTGTCCTATGAATTATTTGCGTGAAAAGATCGAACTTAAAAATGGTCGTGCCGAATTTATTAAAATCCAGACGAACGAGCAAAATTCTCTAACTAGATCGAATTTAATCGAACTGGAGAAAATTCTTCAGGAGATCCAGGCCGATGATAGTATTCGCGCCGCAGTCCTGACATCGGATAACGAAAAATTTTTTTCCAACGGCGTGGATGCCGAGAATATCCTTAATACTCCGAAGGAGAGGCTTTCGGAAGAAATGGGACAAATTGTAATTTCCTTCGGCCACTTGCTGCGATTCGACAAACCTCTGATTGCAGAAGTAACCGGCTACGCGATGGGTGGAGGAGCCGTCATGACGTTAGCTTGCGATTTTAGATACATGCTGGAAGGCAAAGGACGAATCGCCTTTACCGAAATACTAGTAGGGTTACCGTTACCGTTAACTTTTATAGAACGACTTCGAGAAACAGTCGACCCTCGTTGTTTAAACGAAATGTGCCTTTTGGGAAAGCTCTATAAAGCGCCGGAAGCAAAAGAAATTAATCTAATCAACGAAATTGCAACTACTCGTATCGACCTGAGAAAAATCGTTATAAAAAAATTGGAAGAGGTTCTAAGTATCGCCCCCAGCGCGTATAGGAGAACTAAACAGGCCATGAACAAAGCCGTTATAAGTCGCTTCGAGGAGAATCTAGAATTTACTAGGAAAAGCCTGGAGGATCCGATAGTCGTTTCCAACTTACTTGAAGCGATGACGGCGCTTAAAGAGAAGAGACGACCTAAATTAATATAGCGGCGAGGTTTCTAAATATCGAATGCATGCGACTCAAAGCCGATGAAAACGGTCTCTGAGTCGCATAGCAAATGCCGAAATTTGAAACCTCCCATTTTCGAGTCAATTCGACGCTAGCTTTTTCTTAACGAGTTCGATCATTTTCTGCACATCTTCGGGACTCATCGTACTCTGATGACCCACCGGTGAGTTTTCTAACTCGCTATGGTTGTGACCATAGGGCATATTTAATTTCTGCAACTCTTCCGGAGTTATATAAATCGTTTTAGCTCCTTTCGTCACGGACAGATAGTCCCCATCATTGATTTTCTTCGAATGACTTTGTTTATTTTCCGATTCTACCTTCCCTTCGCAATGACAAATAAACGTCATATCTTCGTGGATACCGGTATAAAATTTAGTTCCTCTAACACCTGCGGTTACCGTAGGCGTTTGTAAAGTCACGCCTTCTCCCTTCAAAAGCTTATCCGTCGAAATCCAGGAACTTCCCTTCTCCTGAAAGAAAACTTTTTCGCTATCTATATCATTAAAGTTGAATCGGGAATTCGACTGAATTTCCAGCACGGAGGAATTCTCTCCGAAGACGATCATCACGACCGATTTATCCCCGGTAGTCAAGATATCTCCTGCTTTAATTTCCTGGGTGACGACCGGTTTTATAGTCTGTCCTCCTCTCTGTATAGTAACACTTCCGGAAAGAAAATTAATCACACCTTTTGTTCCTCCGATTTTGCTTTTTCCGCAAGCGCTTGCGAGGAACGACATGCATAATAAAATTGTAATAGCTAATATTTTCTTCATATGACTCCAATCTAATCGAAATTTATCCATTTTGTTCGAAGGCAAAAATTAATCTGAACTTATTAAAAAGCAAACTAATAATTTCACTATAGCAATAATCTATTTTCATTCGCTTCTCCTTGCGAAAATCCGACAAAATGACGCATGGCAAAAGGTTAATTCCACCTCATCAAATTTGAAAAGCAATTATTTTGCTTGGCAAACTACCCGTTCGATAAGCGCGGAGAGGCTATCGGTTTAAGGGATTCAGTAGAGCGTCATCCGCAATAACCGCATTTATTATTTCGAGCAACTTTAAATATCCAAACGATTTATCGGCGCCGCCTCTGAAGTTCTCCCCTCCGCACCTTGTTCCTTCCCGATGGAATTCTCTTCGAAGACAGAGCTTCCGCCTCGGCGAGAACCATGGACTCTCTTTGCTTCGAAATTCCGATTTGCTTTAATGCTTCGGGATTGGCGTATAAATTTTTACAAAGGATTATTTTAAGATCGAGTAAGGCGCTTTTTTCACGGCGTGACAAGGTAGAAAGGCAGGTAACAGGATATAAACCCATAGAATCGATCAAAACTTTTAAACTTTCGTGCTCGGGAAAATCCCAGCTTATTAAGTGCATACCCGAACAGAGGCCGAATTTTATCGCATCGGTAGTAAACCGCGTATTAGTAACGATCCAACCTTGATGAAATTTTTCTCTCTGCTCCGGCAATTTTTCCCATTCTTTCTCCAAGTCCAGGAATCTGGCGTAAATATATAATGAAATCTTTACATCGGAAACGATTCCCGGTAAATTATGATATTTGCATTCGATCATGAACTGTCGATTTTCTTTCTTAGCTATGACGTCGATCTCATGGTTTACGCAATAGCCTTTTACCACTTGACCGACGGTCGTCGTATAACCTTGGTGGGAGAGTATTTCCGAAACAAAGCCTTCGAATGGATATCCCGAGGGACCCAGTTCCATAATTCCGTTTTTTAAATGATATCTGGACGCGAAAACGGGGGATTCTTCCTTTAATTTTGCATAAGCCAGTTTATAGATATCCTTAGTCGGCAATTCGTTCGGATTCATTGATCTTACTTCCCGAACAATCCGTTCGATTACACGATTCGGCGCTCCGATTTTGTGCAAAGATGTTCTAAGTTTCTCCTCGGAAAAATCCGAAATCTCTCCGCTCGATTTAACTACGGAATATTTCCTATTTCGTTTTGACATAGTTTAATGAATGGAATTATCTCTTTCTTTTCTCTCAGTTAGAAATTCGACTCATCGACAGTAATCAAAATTCTGAATATACTATCAAAAAAGATCGAAGCCTTTAGTCGCAAGCATGTAAAGGGACCAGAGGAAGATTATTGTCATTAAAATTAATTCGCGCCAAGCTTTACCAGGATTCGCCTGAATCGAGTACGACATTAATTTAAGGGCAGTGAGCGGCGGTTTCGGCGATTTCTCCGGCGGAAGAGGATCTGAGAATCGATGGAAAAAAACTTGAATGATTGTCATACCCACCAAAAGACCCGTGGTGAAACTCAGATATTCCACACCCGAAGCGAATAGCAAGATCATGAAAACAATCATCAGAAGCAATATGACCGTATCGAAGATGCGGATTATTCTTCCGCCGCCCTTTTCATACACGAGCTCTAATCCTTTCATTTTTGCATCCCCTTTCCGGAAGAAGAATTCATAAAATTTAAGTAAGGAGTAGAGTATATAAATCGTAAGCAAGATTTTCAGGATTTTCTGTTCCATTTTTCCATTATACAAAAAAGGTTCTGTTTTTGTTGAGTATTTTGCTTATTTTTTCAGGAAATCTCGAATCTTACGGATGCTCTC
This sequence comes from Leptospira fainei serovar Hurstbridge str. BUT 6, assembly GCF_000306235.2. Taxonomy (NCBI): domain Bacteria; kingdom Pseudomonadati; phylum Spirochaetota; class Leptospiria; order Leptospirales; family Leptospiraceae; genus Leptospira; species Leptospira fainei. Next base: position 63,271 of record NZ_AKWZ02000003.1, on the reverse strand, counting down.
ATCGGGTTTAAGCGTGATCATATTATGGCCCGTTCCCGGTATCAGGAGATGAGTCGTCGCGGGAGGAAAAAGAGATTCATGATTCTCCCTTTGATAATTGAATCCGATAAAACTGCATTCACTGCTAAGTAGCAGAATTTTACCTTTAAACGATTTTATCCCCTCAGCCAGGTTATAATTGAATTTTTTGGGATCATCCATCAAGGGAAATATCGTTTTGCTGAACGCTAAGTATCCCGCTCTCACAAACGCCCCCTCCGGAAGAGATTCTCCTTCGCATTGATAAGGTTGCCCTTTACCCATTCCCATCATTTTTGTAAGAATGTAATCTTTCATCTCATGGCCGTCTTTTGATTTAACGAAAATAGATTTAGAAAATATTAATGCAATTTCCGCCATCTTGGAAAGACCGAGGTTAGTTTGGACTTGTTTCACTTTCGTCAGAAACTCGACGGCAGTCTTTTGGTTCAACATGCCGGGTTCCATTATTACTGCTTCATCAATTTCATTCGGAAATCTTGATATATAGGCGGTGGCGAGCATTCCCCCCCATGAATGCCCGATCAAAATCGCCTTTTTACCGTTGGAATGGATTCGAATCATGCCACCCAAATCTTCGAGAAACGATTCGATGGCAAAACTCATATGATCGTTTCTTGCCGATCTACCGCTTCCTCTTTGGTCGTAGAAGAGAACATGATATTCGTCGGATAATCGTTTTAATTCCTTCAAATACTGAAAATCGCTTCCGGGACCGCCGTGCAGTACGATAATCAAGGGATTCTTCGGATTACCGTATTTTTCCGTGTAAAAGGGATAACCGTTTATACTTGTCCTCGGTAAATTCGGATCGGTCCCTGTCGTTTCCGGAATGCGAAACAAACCGATCGTGGACAATAATACGAACAGCAGCGCCAGGCAGGATAGTATGACCGAAAATTTCTTTAGGACGGACCATTCTTTCATAGATCACCTTTATCCGATTTTTTTCAGTTTAGTTTCACTTTTCAATTTAATATTATACTGCAAACAATCATTATTTAGAACGGGCCGTCCTACAGAGCTTTAGCTTTTCCGAAAGCCTATAGAAAGCCGTAAGTTTGAATTTCCCGAAAGAAATTTTTTTTTTCATCCTGTTGCCCGGATATTTCGCAAAATAACCTACGAATAAATCGAAAATTCTATCTTTCGATTTATAAGAAAAGTGGAAATGAAAAATCGGCCCGCAAAGCCCCTGAGCATAATGCAAAGGTTGAAAATCTGTAATTCGATGTGGCGGCAGGTTCATTACAGCCGTTACAAGTTGGAGCTCCACAGGGATCATTCTGAATCAGGAGCCTACATGTATTGACGGAAGATCTATCTAGATAATCGTAATCTGCGCACCCTGTTAAGGAATCCGCCTGCCTCTGCTGAGCGGATGTCGGTTTAGATGATTTCGAGGATGAGCTTGATGAGGAACTCGGACCTCCGCAAGGAGTGCTTGCAAACATTAACGTATAGCTCACTGTCCAGTTATATCCGGAGCTAGCAAACTGCGGACATCTTTGTTGGAGTGCGGCGATATCACCAGTCAAAAGTTGCTTCGCGTCCTCTCTTTTGATCTTATCTCCTCTAACCTTATAAAACTCTTCCTGTATATCTTGCCCGATACAGGAGATACAGAGCAGAGCAATTGCACTGAATATGCAGCATAGAATTCGTGAATAATATTTAGTCGTAAAACTCATTTCCCTTACCGCTCTCTCTGGCCGTTGCTCTACAAAATTACTTATTTCCATACTCAACTGCATGGAAACCTTAGACTATGAAGGATCGAATTCTACAAATTCAAGAAATTTTCGAAAGGGATAAAAAATTTCCAGAAAAATACGCGCTAAACCGCAAGACTTTCAGTTGCTAAACTTCTTGAAGAGCAAATTAAGATCGAATAGTTTTTATGCGGTTTTTATTTCGACTAAATTTCATTTCGAGCTGAAATTCTTATTTGAGGAACTCCTTATCGATAGTATTCAACAAGGATCTAGTGTCAAAAATTCCGTTATTTGTAAGCACCACTGTGGCAATCCTAAATTTCGGGTATATACGCATTTCACTGTGAAAACCGGCTCCTCCGCCCTCTTTATAAAAGAAACTCACCTGATCGAGTTTGCCAATATGCCAACCGAGCGTCATTTCAATCGGCTCTCCTTTGTTATTCGTCTGTTGCTTAAAAAGTAGGTGTTTCATTTCGGATCCGATTAGCTTGGAATTTTCCCGCAGAAGGTCCCGTAAAACGGAGACAATCGCGTTAATCGTACAAATTATACCTCCAAACGCCGGACCGTCAACATAGTGGTCGCGAATACGAAGCCAATTTTGCTCATATTCTCCGATAAACTTTTGATCAATTAGAAATTTCTTAAATAGATTTATGAAGGACCACCTTCGTAAATATCCTTTTGAATAAGCCTCCTGCTCGTTAATCGTAAAACCGGCCTCATTCCTCGGAATATGCAGACGGTCGAATATATTTTTACGGATATATTCTTTGAATTCTAACCCCGATACTTTCTCGATAACTCGACCTAATAACCAGTAAGAAATATTCGAATAGCTGTATTTCTGTCCCGGAACAAAATCCAAGCCGGGATTCTTTTCCAATATTTTTCGCAAATTAGAAATTTCATCGAACGAACCCTCTTCCTCTTCGAGATGTACCCATCGCAATGGAAGCGGGTTCGGAATCCCTGAAGTTTGAGAAAGTAAATGGCGAATCCGAAGTCGGTTTCCGTACGGAATATCCGGCAAATATTTAGTTACCGGATCTTCCAATGAGAGCTTATCCTGCTCCGCCAATTGCAGTACGGCGATAGCGGTGATCGTTTTTGACATCGAATATATCATCATAGTAGTTTTATCGCTTATGAGACGTCCGGATGCTATATCGGCCAATCCTCCGTTGAAACGAAAAATCTCCGAATTTGCTTTGACCACAGCATATTGAATGCCGGGGGTATTGTTTTGTGAGATTTGCTCTTCCAAGTAAACTTGTACTTTCGAGCCTCGAGTTTGATGTTGATTTTTCACAAAAATACCGCAACCGGACAGGAATAAAAAAAATAGAATGTATATGATAACTTTATTAAGCATTTTAATCGCAATTTCTCCGATCGAATTAGGTCAACATCGGGAGAATTTTCTGCGAGATCCGGATTTTCAAACCGTTTATTACGCATCTTCGCTCTGAAAATGGCAAATCAAAGTTTGACTCGTTTCAATTGAAGAGCGTTTATCACTACAGAGAGCGAACTGAAGCTCATGGCTGCTCCCGCTATCATTGGAGATAACAAAATTCCGAACGTCGGATAAAGTAAACCGGCAGCGATCGGAATTCCCAAGAAATTATAGACGAACGCGAAGAAAAGATTCGTGTAAATGTTTCGCATAGTAGCCTTGCTTAACTGTATCGCTTTAGCGATCCCTGATAAGTCGCCTTTGACAAGAGTAATTCCGGCGCTTTGAATCGCAATTTCGGTTCCCGAACCCATTGCAATTCCGACATCGGCTTCCGATAAAGCCGGAGCATCGTTAATACCGTCGCCGGCAACCAATAGAACATCCTTACCGTTCTTATTCTCTTTTACAATTTTCTGTTTTCCCTCCGGCGTCAATTCGGCGAACACTTCTGCGATTCCAGTTTGAGCCGCAACTTTAGAAGCGGAAATCTTTGCGTCTCCCGTCAACATTACGATTCGAATTCCAAGCGATTTCAAAATGGAAACGGCCTCGTATGTCGTATTTTTTATCGGATCGGTAATCGCGATAATTCCCGCCCATTCATTCTGCTCTCCGACCCAAATTACCGTCTTTCCCTGCTGTAAGAACTCCTCCTCTTTATTTAAGAGTTCTTCGGAAGGAATAACGGAGGTCCAACCGTTTCTTTTTCCGACGAAGATCGACCTTTCCCCGATTTTTCCCGTTACACCGATTCCGGTTAACGACGAAAATTCCCTAATTGACGTTAACCCGACGCCTCTTTCCAATGCTTTGCGAACGACTGCCCTGGAAATCGGATGTTCACTTTTAGACTCCAACGAATAAGCTATTTCTAATATTCTATCCGAATGTCGTTCTGGAAAAATATCCGTCAAGCTTGGATGTCCTTCCGTTAAAGTGCCTGTTTTATCCGTAAAGAGCACCGAACCCGATTCGGCCTTTTCCAACGATTCCGCATTTCGTATCAGAATTCCGTTTTTTGCCCCGATTCCGACTCCAACCATGACCGAAATCGGAGTGGCAAGACCGAGAGCGCAAGGGCACGCAATGATTAAAACCGAAATCGAATTTAGGATTGCATAAGATAACCTCGGCTCAGGACCATAAATCATCCAAATCAAGAAGGTTAAGAATGCTATGAAAAGAACGAACGGAACGAACCACCCTGCGACTCGATCTGCTACTCCTTGAATCGGAGCGCGACTCCTTTGCGCTTGCTCCACCATATGTACAATCTGAGATAGGGCCGTTTCAGAACCGATCTTCTTTGCCCGAAAGACAAAAGTTCCCGTTTGGTTCGTCGTCGCTCCAAAAACGGTATCACTCTCCTTTTTCTCGACCGGGATCGGCTCTCCCGTAAGCATCGATTCGTCGACATAGCTTTTCCCTTCCTCAAGCACGCCGTCCACGGGAATTTTTTCTCCCGGTTTAACACGTATGGCATCTCCCACCTTGATCTCTTCTATTCGAATTTCTCGCTCCGTTCCGTCGGCTAGAACCAAATTTGCCGTCTTAGGTGATAAGCCCAACAAGCTTTGAATCGCATCTCCCGTTCGCCTTTGAGCGCGGGCTTGTAGATATTCTCCTAATAAAACAAGAGATAAGATCACCGCTGCGGCTTCGAAATAAAGACCGACTTTACCATGCATCCGTGCAGATTCGGGAAATATTTCCGGAAAGAAGATAGCCACTAATGAAAAGTAGTAGGCAGCGCTCACACCGATCGTGATCAAGCTATACATATTCAATTTTCTTGAAATAAAGGATTTCACTCCCTTTTGAATCAGAAAATATCCAGGGCCGAAGTAAACTATCGAGGATAGCGCAAACTGAATCCAATCTCCCGCACCGAATGTAATCTTAGAGACTTCGTGCGGAATAAGCATCTCTGCCATTGCTAATGAAAAGATAGGAAACGAAAGAAAAAAGGATAAAATCATCTTACGAAACAAATTACGAAGAGCAGAACCATCCTCTTCCTCATTAATGCCGCTTTCCGGAACCAATTCCATGCCGCAAATCGGACAGTCGCCCGGCCGGTCTTGACGAATTTGCGGATGCATCGGACAGACATACTCTCGTTTTTTAGAAACCGTAAGAGTATTGGAAGCGGCGGACTTAGTACGAGCTTTTACAAAGCCGGAGGATAAAGCGTCGAACTTTGCGGATTTCTCCCGTTTAATTAAATTCATACCGCAGATTGGACATCTTCCCGGAAAACTTTGAACAATTTGCTCGTGCATAGGACAAACAAATTCGTATTCGGGAGTCTCTTTCAGATTAGAACTTTCCGTCCCAATCTCACTACCCTGAGAAGAGTTACGAATTATTTCAAAATCTTTCATATCTATTCCTTCGATAAACCTAACGAAACATTTGCGAAGCTGTTAAATAGGATATTCGAAGTTGATTATTAATCCATTCAAATATTCAAATTCCGTTTGACTATTATCAATCGCATTCAGTTCAAAATGGAATCATACTTATTGACAACATTAATTCGAATATTTGAATTTACTTAGTAAATCGGGAGACTTACGTGTATGAAAAAATTAATGATACTTTCAATGTTGCTTCTATCGACACATCTCTTCGCGTTTTCCGAATTCGAAGAGTTGTTGATCAAAGAAGCTACTACCGCTCAGTTAAAAAGTATAACGAAAGATTACTTTGCAAAAAAAGCCAAAGATCATAAAGAATTGGCGAATAGGTATCAAACTCTCGCCGGTCAATCGCAAGGCGGCAAAGCGACTGCATCGGACGAGTTCAAAAAGAAATACAAGGATCTCGCGGAGCATTGTCTAAAAGAAGCCGAAAAATACCGAGCTCAGGCGAATAAGCTTTAACTAAAATCCAAAAGATAATGTGTTCGAGACGGTATTTTGCCCTACTTTCTCGAACGCAAGATATCTTTCCGGCGTTAGAATCGACCAAATCTAAAAGGATTCATATTTAATACATTAACGAAATTCAATATTATGACTTTAAGAAGAGAGTAGATCCGTCACTTCTCGTTCTGCAATGAGAATATTCGTATTACGGTACTGATTTCGGAGCGCTTTTGTGCCCATATTACCGGTCGTTCAGGAAAAACAAGATTCAATAACAGATTTCAAAGTATTAATTTCAATCGGTTTAACTAAATACGCTAACGGTGTGATCTTTGCCGCACGCTCTCGAATGCTCAAATCCGAATATCCGGTAATAAATATAATAGGAACATCGAACTTGGATTTCAGTTTAGCGGCAGTTTCAATTCCGTCCAATCCGCCGGCCAACATAATATCCATCAATACCAAACCCGGCGGATTTCTTTCGGCGCTCAGTAAGGCCAATTCACCCGTAGTGACATGTTCAGAGACATTAAACCCGGATTTTTTCAGTTCTCGTTCGATTAACATCGCCGTTAATATTTCATCCTCGACTAGAAGAATATGCATCTCATTCCTCATCCTATACTCTCGCCCTATAAAGGTTATCCGGGAATTCCAATAGAAAATTAAATCCTTTATCATTGTTTATGACGACTCGACCTTGCATCTGCAATTCTCCGATTCCATAAACGAGTTTTAGACCTAGCGTATATTGATTACGAAAATCGAAATCCTCAGGAAAACCTATTCCATTATCCGAATAATGAAGTGAGAAATTCTGCTGCGGGCCTCCTTGCGAGAGAGAAATATTAATGATTCCGTTCCTTTCTCGCGGAAACGCATATTTTAAGGAATTGGTTATCAGTTCGTTTAATATTAGCCCTATCGGAATGATCGTATCGATCAAAAAGAACCGATCTTCAACGTCCTCATTCAATGTCACTTTTCCTTTCGGAACGGCGAAGCTGTCCAGGATAAGCGAGAAAAGCTGATTTATATATTGCTTAACGGATATTCGGGATAAGTCCTGCGTTGCATACAACATTTGATGTACCAGAGAAATCGCCTGAATTCTATCCTCGGTTTTCTTTACAACCACCTGAAGTTCTTCGTTCGTCGGGAAATCTGCAGCCTGAAGCACGATCATGCTCCGAACGATCTGTAAGGTATTCTTGGTTCTATGATACAATTCTCGAATCAGTGTCTCCTTTTCTCGCAACGATTGCAGGATTTTCTCCTCAGCTCGTTCCTGCTCGAGCATCTTTTCTTGAAGTTTCAAATTCGTTTCGATTATCTGATCGTACGGACGGTTGATGGACGTCACGAATGTACCTTTGTATATTATACAAAATGAAAGTACCTTATAAATATGTCCCAGTACATTATATTCGTCAAAAACACTATGATAAACGGATAAAACCGATTCTCCGAATATGCAAAGTATAAAAGCGGCCAAATAATATAGTATAACCGACTCTCCGGTTTGTAACCACCGTTTCCAATATGCGATCGTCGCAAAACTTAGAATAAGAATGATTGTATATTCCCCCACTTTCTTAAATTGGGTCAGTCCGATACCGTCGATGGATGTAGCCGGCAGATAAGAAGGGAAAAATATAATAGCAACAAAGGTCGCTCCCACGAAACAAAGCACGGCTAAGAGCAGGTTCGCTTTTGTTAGCCAAGAATGCCTATTTTTAGAATAAATGAAAGCGCTGGCGAGAAAGATAGATGCGTTGAAAAAGCGGGCAACAAGCCAAAATTGGGTGGATTTATTGGCGGAGTTAGGAGTCACAAGATCGGACATACCGGAATAAGCCAGCGTATGCATAAAGTCCAGAAGACCGATTGCAAGAAATGAAGTTCCCAAAAAAAGGGAATGATTGTCCTTGCTGCGCTCATACGTAAACCAACATACCCCGAAAATAGATAAGGAAACGACTATACTAAAAAATTCCGTAATATTATGGAAGAGAAGATAGGAAGAACGATCTATTTCGGAAGAAAGCGATTTATGCAAGTGGTCGACGATAGGAAAGGGAATTGCCGATAGAATTATAATTCCTAATAATAAAAGATAAGGATTCTTCCATCGATCCGAAAGGAGATTTTTGTTCACAAGGCAATTCTCCGATAGCTAATCTTATTTTCGACGCGACGGAATGGAATGAAAAGATAAATGTCCCGACACGATTGTCTTTGAATGATGTACTCCACTTCGCTCTGCCCGAATTTATTCCTTATCGCTTTTGCAAAATTATTTAAAATCGTAATGAGCGAACGTAAAAGAATCCTGTCTACAAATTATATAAGACTGATGTATAAGCGAAATGCCACGAAAAGTGCAAATGAATTTTATCGATCTCCGATCACGTTACGGAAAGCCCGGCTAGTAAAAGGTTGCGGCTCTTTGATAATTATCAAAAACCAACGGATAGACAAGATAATCATCTCATAACGGTTCAAGGCGGACGAAATCGACATCATATAGTATCTTTAAGCGAAAGCCCGTTTTCTTTTAAAGTTGGTTCAATAACTAACACCGCATTCTCCCCGATCCCATGAAGTTGCAGAATTTCGTCCTCACGAAACTTAGCAAGCTGCTCCAAGGTTTTAACTCCTACATTTTGCAAGGCTCTCTGAGCCGGTTTTGCCAGTTTTGACGATAGAAAATGGATTTTCATGGAAACCTTGATAAGCGATAATTTTTATAGGGCGACCGATTTATACGACTACGCCGAAAATTTTTCCCGCGAATGCGGTGCCCCATAGCGAGAATTCCCCAAAAAGTGATTCGAAGAATACCCTTCAAGAGATTTGCATTGCCTACTTGAGCCGCTAATGCATTCCCGGACATCAATTGTTCGGCTACCTGTTTTGCAAGATTCGATTTAAGACCTCGATCGACGTAAATTGCTTGAAGTTCCTTCAGCTCAAGTTCCGGATCTTGTAGGAGTTCCCGACGTTCCCGCGCCAAGTCGGCGTTCTCAGTATCGGCTTGGGAACTAACAGATACATATTCTCCCGCAGCCATGGACATTGCGCCCGCAACTGAACCGGTGATGCCCGCTACCAACACGTTACCGCTGCTAACTTCCGCAACAGCGACACCTATGACTAAACTCGTAGTCGAAACGATTCCGTCGTTCGCTCCCAATACGGCAGCGCGTAACCAGCCGATTCTCTGTGTTCGGTGTTTTTCAATATGCGTATGGCGGACCAAAATATAGCAATTCCCTTAGTCGGCCATAATGACCGGGGTCCGACGGAATGTCGATAAGAAAGGTATCCACCGCTTTTATCGATGAAATGCATAGCGCATCCAAATATAAAAAAGAACATGCAATAAACTTTAAGGATGATTCTCGGGTTTTACGACGCAACCTCTCGAATATAAGTCTACGGATAAGGCAATAAGATCCGATAAAGTCGAAGGAGAGGAGCGAAAGAGAGCTACCGGGGTCAACAAGATTCCGAAAAATTCGTTGTTCCGTAAATCATAACTACAGGATTGTGTTAGGCGCCCGGATTCGAAGACTCGGAAACGAATATTATAATTGACTTGATTATAGAAAGGAAATATAGATCCCGTAGCGGAAGTAGCGATTAGGTTTAAAATCCGTAGAATCGTACGAGTCGTTCCCCCTTCTTCCAAGATTACTTCCAACCTCGTAGGCGTTCCGTTTTGGAATATAAATCCGTTCTTTTCCAATCTTGATCGGATTTCGGGAATGTAGCGTTCTTGATCCGACCAAGCTACAAAATGAAGGCCTAACCCGCGCTTCACCAATGAGTCGTCCGTATCAGTATTCAAACGCTCGGAGTTTCGTAAATCGCCGAAACCTACGCAAGCCATATCGCAAAGGAAAAGGAAGATAAATAGCGTTAGAACTTTACTCATCGTGCAATAAGTTATCTCGGGCGGCATCGAAAAGAAATAATCTGGCGACTCTTGCCATATCATATCTTAAATATTTGGACTCGGACGGTATTAATAGAAATAATGTTCCCCACCCTAAAACCGCCCAAGCGTCGCTATGATACACATACTCGTTTCGTAACGTTTCCCCTTTCCATACGAGAAAGGATATTTTCCGTTCTAAATTTAGTAGCACTGGAAAGAAAAGAAACGTATTGCTTGCGATAAAATTATTAATGGTGCTTAATAGAAACCTCCCGGGTCTATCGCGAAGTTGTCCTCCCATCTCTTTATTACCGGGATACTTCTCCAATACTACTTGAACATACCAGCCGTCGGAACCTATCTCACTCTTAAATTTACGAAACTGAGCGCTCGTTTCTAAAACGGAAATCATCGTCTCACCTGCAAGAGTTCCTTCGATTTCTTCAGTTCTCCAATTGATGAGTTCAAAAGATACGGTCCCGAATTTATTCTTTCGGTAATCCGTAAGGTTCCTTGCATTTCGATCGGCACGAAAGATCGCGCAGGAAAACAAAAGGTAACTAAAAAGAAAAAGAAAGATTATTCGGAACTTATCGAACTTCAAAGTTTTATCTCAGTCCGAATTATTCTAAAAACTTTAACCGATTCCGGATAAGCTTGACTTAGCAGGAATCCTCCCGTCTCCGACATAACGTTTAAATAGGAGCAGGCTCCATTATGCAATTCTGAATTTCCCGGAACGACTTTACTGATTTTAAGAAATTTAGATTCCCGTAGAATCTTAGCGGAATCCAAATCTTCGATTTCAAAGACGATGCATCCATGATACGCGGGATTCTCACCGTTTGTGGTAGGAGTAACGGCCAAATATGTTTTATCCCGAACCGCAATCAATTCCGGCGCTGAAAAACCGGTAAAAGAGTTACCGGCGATTTGGAGCCCGTCCGAGTCGCGTCGATTATCAAGTAATATGCCTACATAATTCCAGTTCCCGTCTTGTCGATTCAGCAAAATCTGGCGACCATTCCATGGCAAATTTCCGTCAGCACAAGATAGCGCGAGATATAATCGCTTCTCCTTGATAAAAGCGGACGGTTCCGTAAAAGCCACACAGTCGCTTAACTCCGGATGGATTCGGTTTAATTGAACTTGAGGGGTACCGAGATATTGATCGGCAGCAGAATCATAGTATTTTCCGGAAAATAATTTAATTTCTTTCGCGCTCGCTAATTGTTCCGGGGATTCCGCTTGTTTAAAAGCTATCCAACCGTACTCGAATTTTCTTTCGCCGTCGATTAAAGGATATCGATGCCAGAATAATTTCCAGCGTTCCGATCGAGGCGCATTCGCGTCAAAAATTAAGGATGAAACTTCTTGGTTCCAGGTCATAGGCTTAGGCGATCGGCCGAATAGCTTTAAACTCAATTTTTGACCCTCTTCATCCTCGGCTTCGTTTATCGCCAAGCCCGAATCGTTCCATGTTAGACCTTTATCAAGGGAATATGCTAAACGAGTACTAATCGCGTGAGGATGTTCGACAGGCCATCGATAGGATGGGTCAACCGCCGAATAACTCATGTAAATTTTGTTTGATTGGCGATCCATGACTACGGAAGGATCGAAGATTCCGTAAGCTCCAACTCCTTTTATTTCCAGAAACTGTTCCGTGAATGAAATTTTTCTTTCTAAGCTCGAGCAGGAATAAAAGGAGAAGAGAGAAAGGAGGGTCGTATATAGAAAGATCTTCAGAACCCTAGGTTTCATAAATTAGCGCTCACCGGAAATAAACGGGACTCTTCTGGCGGAATTATCATGATTACAGGATCTCACTATCCTTCATCTTCCGAGATAGCCAAAGGCTCAATTAAAATTTCAAACGAAAAAAAAGTAGAAAATGTTAAGAGAATAAGAACGATTCGGTTCAGGGCAAATAACAAGCATCGGTAAACCGACATTAATTTCATTTTTCCCTTGTTTTGCATTCTTGCAATGAAGAACGATTTGGAAATTCCAATCTCTAAACCGCGTTTTTGAAAAATTGCTCGATGATCGTCTCCAACTTTTCCGGAGATAAAGGTTTATTGATATATAAGGAGATCTCCTCAAATTTTTGAGAACGTTCCTGATCGTCCGGATTCAACGAAGTCGTAAGCATCAGAATGATGATCCTTTCCTTTTCGTTCGAATTCAACTTCCGATATTCTTCTAAAAATTCCCAGCCGTCCATTCTAGGCATTCGGATATCCAAGAAAATCAAATTCGGGCTTCGATTAGATTTCAAAATATCAAGAGCAACCACGCCATCATGGGCCACATCGACCTGAACGTCCAACTCTAACTTTTTAATGGCTCTCTGATGAATAAAATTCGCCATCTCATCGTCGTCAATCAGTAGGATTCTTTCCAAGCCAGCAACTTTTCTCATATCTCAATAAACTCCGGAATATAAAATATAAATCTGCTTCCGACTCCGGGCTCCGACTCAACCCATATCCTACCCTTGTGCAATTCTATAATTTTCGCACAATGGGATAAGCCTATTCCAATTCCTTCATACTCCTCGTCTCTATGTAATCTGTAAAATAATGAAAAGATTCTATCGAAGTATTTACTATCGATTCCGATGCCGTTGTCCTGAACCGAAAATTCCCATCCGTTATCGACTTTTCGAGCATCGATCCTAACGATTGCCTTCGATGACTTTTTTTTGTATTTGATCGCATTACTGATCAGATTCTGAAACAAGAGTCTAAGCTCCAACGAATAACAACGGATAGAAGGAAGCGGAGAGATATATAGCTCCACATTTTTCTTATCAGCCGGAGAAAGTACGTCTCCTATGACGGAGCGCACTAATTCGTCGCAATCCGCCATTTCAAGTTTCCTTTTAACCCCGATTCGACTATAATCGAGAAGAGACTTGATCAGAACTTTCATCCTCTCTACCGATCCCCCGATGGATTTAAGGAAATATCCGCTCTCTTCCGAAAAATCCTTTGCAAAGTCTTTTTTAAGAATCTCCAATAAGCTACCGATCGTATTCAAAGGTTGTTGAAGATCGTGCGAAGTAATGTAAGTGAACTGTTCCATCTCCTTGTTTTTTGCTATCAATTCCTCGTTATATCTTTTTAATATATCAGCCGCCCGACGAGCTTCGGTCATATCTCTAGTAACTTTAATGAATGCCACTACATCTCGATCGTCATCGTGAATCGCGGTTATAAGAATATTTCCGAAAAACTTCGACCCGTCTTTACGGATTCTCCAGCCTTCGTGACGCGCCTTGCCATCCCTCCTGGCGAGTTCCAACAACTCGTTAGGCAGCCCTTTTTCCTGCTCTTCCTCCGGATAGAAAATACTAAAATTTTTCCCGATAATTTCGGATGCCGAATATCCCTTCAGCTTCTCCGCCCCTATATTCCATGTTTGAATAAATCCGGTTCGGTCCAATATTAAAACGGCATAATCTTCGATTTCGTCGAATATCCGGGAAAATCCGTATTCAAAAATTCTCTTCGCAGTAGCTTCATTCATTACTCAAAGGCCTCGCCTGAGAACACCGACAATCAAGAACTGCATCATTTTACTCCGGAAGGAAATTGCGGATCTTCCTTCAAACAATCGCGTTAAAAAAAAGAGGATACCCCATTTTACGGTCTTTGTCTATTATAAATTCATAAGTATATAAAGATTCTATATTTCCTTTTCATGTCTGGTGGATGAAAACTCAAATCGACCTTTAAAAAAGCAATATTGTCGCTTAACAAGATCATATTCATCAACGGATAATTTATACTTGATCTCAAAACAAGCCAATCCAATATTTTGACAAAAAAATATACAAGTGCGATGAACAAGAAAAAAAATATGCGTAGATTGGAGATAATCGATATAAGGTGGCCCCGGGCCGGAGAAAGATTTATCCTTAATAAAACGACATTGAGACCAGATCCGTTAATTCAATTTTTGAATTATATCCGGTATAACATATAAGGGTGAAAATCCTCCCCCTTGCGTACTAAAATTCGTCGTTTGGCCTTGGTATAAACGGGAAGCGAATAGCAATATTTCATTCTTATATATGTACGCTCTAATATCCATTTTCATACCGATTTTCGTTCCGGAAATGGAAGTCGTTCGAACTGAAGGGGGAACAAATTCTTGGCAAATATAATCGCCATTTAAAATTTCATTATATTTTCCCTTCGTTAACTTTCCGCCATTATATGCGGCCTTACTACCAAACCCCTTTTCAGGCTTGAAGAAAAGAGATTTTCTGCGATTCCAAATTTCGATCGATTTCTCCCGATCAACGAAACTAGTTTTCGGAATGGATTTTTCCAGAATCTCCAGAGAATGCTTGTCCAATCCCGCCGATTTAAGAAAGGTCGAATCCGATAGAAATACGAGATTCGATTTCCTAGCAAATAGATCGTAGTCCATCGGATTCGGCGTAAGAACGACCTCCTTATTGCTCCAAGCCGCATACAAATGAGCGCATTCCGGATCGGATAGATGGAAATCCGTAAGTCTGTTATAGATCAGATCGATTTTTCTATCTTCAAAATAAAGGCCTCCGTTTCTTCTATCAAGTTGCTCCGGAGAAAGAATGAAACAATCGATTCCCTTCGATTGAAACAGATCTCGAAACATCAGAAATTCCGAATATAAAAATTGGGCTTCCGGATCATTATCCACGATGGCAATTACTCTAGGCATCTGCGAATAACCGTTCGCCGACCATTCTTCAATAAAAATGGAAAAGAATGCCTCCGTGAGTCCTTTAAGATCGTCTAGAGTCGGCAACGCCAGATCAACAGCCTGACAACAACGGATTTGCGCCGTCATTAGCTTGAATTGCAAAAATGCCCCACCGGCATTCGTATTGATTTCGATTAGCTTCGGTCCATCCAATGTCCGATGAAAATCCAGACTTAAAAAGACTCCGCCTTCACAATTCCTAGTTCTTATTTCTTCAGGATAAGACTTTAAGAATTCGCTCCTAATGGAGGGAAGTCGCAATACGGATCGAACCGAATGCAGAATTTCCTTGATTCGTTGAACTTCCGATAAATTTATAAATGACGGTGTCTCAGAATAGAATCGGTCTACGAGAATCGGATTCATCCGGTTACGAACGGATTTCGAAGGCCATTCATTCAATCTATCCTTATCTAGCGATGAGCAGGAACATGTATCGTTCAGAAAATCGGCAATCGGCTCTCCACAATTAATTAAATCGTTCACGTTTTACCTCGAGTCATTCGTATTCCTAAGATCGATGAGCGATTTCCCCGCAATCCTACCATGATCCTATGTATTTCTCCTTGATACAACGCCGGATCGAAAATCCTTCAATCATATCTTTGACGATCGGAGGTACCCGAAAAAGCTTTTAAAAGCTCGAAAATCAATGCTCGTGATAAATTAATCTCTCCGACCGTACAAAAAAATAGCGCTGTCCGTTTCAACATTGCGATTCTTCCGAAGTGTATCGAAAAAAATAAACTTTGATCTTAAGTTACCTTTTGGAAGCCGCGGAGAATAAATTTCGAATACCGCCTGCGTCTTTCACTTCCGTAAACCCTTCCTCTTTCAAAAGCGCTTTTGCCCTAGCGCTTCTGCCTCCGGACTGGCAATATAAGAGAATCTTTCCTTGCTTCGGACCTAATTCACCCAAATGTGAATGTAGATCATTGATGGGTATATTGATCGCTCCTGGATAATGTTCCACGGCAAACTCCTGGGGAGTTCTTACATCGACAACGAGTGCGCCTTGCTCCAGCCAGCTTGAAATTTCACGCCCTTCATCACTCTTTCCGCAGCCTACTTGCATAGCTCCAAGCAGCACAATTATAGTTAGAAATAGTTTACTGTTCTTCATAAACGACTACCTTACTTTCCTATTGCGTCACTTGAACAATGCGAGTCAAGTTGCAACTTAAAACCTCGAAGCCGGAATTCTTAAAATTAGACTTTGGCAAAAATTATCCGAAATCGTTGATTTTTTTCTGAATGCCTTGTTTTTCGGTCTGAGTTTTGGCCAGTGAATAGGCTTTTTGAAAATTCAATTTTGCTTTTCGGTCATCAACATTTTTATAAAGTTCTCCCAATAGAATGAAATAAAAATGATTATTTTCCAATTTTAACTTCTCCGCCTCGATTAAAGCTTCTTTTCTTCCATTCGCCTTGTACAAGGCGAATGTTCTGTTTAAGGCGACGCTCGGAGAATAATTCACCATCAGAAGCTGGTTATACAATTGCAGAATATCCTCCCATTTCTCTTTCGTATCCTCCTTCATACAATGCCAATATGCGATTTTCGCCTCCAAATGATACGAGCTGATCTCGTCCCCTTGGACGGAAATATTTAAAAAATGAATTCCCTGATTGATCAGTGCTCTATCCCATAATCCTTCATCTTGTAATTCGTAAAGAATCAAAGAATTTTCGTCGGTTTGTCTGGCACCGAATCTAGACGCGTGAAAGCACATTAAGGCAAGCAATGCATTCGTCTTAGGTCGATTCGTTCTTCCATACTCGGAAAGCATAACACCCAAACGTAGCGCTTCCAGGCAGAAGTCGTTTCGCAAAATTCGATTTTGCGTTTTTGAATAATATCCTTCATTGAAAAGAAGATAAATAATATGCAGTACGTTATCGAGTCGGTCTACTATTTCACTTTCCGGCGGAAACTCCATTTTTACTTTTTCAATTCGTAATTTTTCTTTAGCTCGAAACAGCCTTTTATTGATCGTTTCCTTGTTCGACAAAAATGCTTCCGCAATTTCATCGATACCGAAACCGCATAAAATACGCAGTGCCAATCCGATTTGAGCTTCACTTGCAATAGCAGGATTGCAAATAGCGAAAAGCATCTGAAGCTGACTATCCTTGATGTTTTGTTCGGAGAAGTTTAAATCCGTAATTTCAGGATTCCGTTCTTGCTTTAAAGTTAATTCGGGAATTATTTTTCTTTCGAAAATCTTATTTCTTCTGAAATGATGAAGAGCTTTCCGTTTTGCTACGACGTAAAGCCATGCCGTAGGATTCGCGGGAACTCCTTTACTTCCCCAAGTTTCCGAAGCCAACAGGAATGTTTCGCTTACGATATCTTCGGCTAATTCTATGTGTTGCAGTCCGAAACGCTTGCTGATAACGGCAACCATTTTGGAAAATTCCTGCTGGAACAATTGCTTTAATGATTCGGATTCCGTTTCCATATTTAATGACAAAGTTCCCTCTCTCACGATCGGGAACTTTGTCGCCCTAATTCGGATTGATCACAGGACGGGTCGAATTTCAACGCTACCATCGGCGTCTAACGCTGGGCAACCGTGAGCCAAGGTAGTAGCGTCCTCTAGCGTATCGGCTTTGACGACGATAAAGCTGCCTAACCGCTCCCTGATTTCCACGAAAGGACCGTCGGTAATCACACCTCCTGACTTGAGAACCTTACCTTCCGTCGAAAGACGGGGACCGTTATTCGCCAATTTTCCTTGTGCTGCGATACCTCCCACCCAGTCCTGCCATTTTTTGGACAATGCCTGCATTTCCTGAGGTGAAGCGTTACTGTAATCATAGCTAGGCTGTCTGAATAATAACATAAAATCTTTCATCGAATCTTCTCCTTATGACTCTAATTAAACTTACGAAACAAATCGATCATTAACCCTAGACCAAGTCGCTATTTTATTAGCGCAGCGTGTTGAC
The DNA here is from genome assembly GCF_000306235.2 of Leptospira fainei serovar Hurstbridge str. BUT 6. Taxonomy (NCBI): domain Bacteria; kingdom Pseudomonadati; phylum Spirochaetota; class Leptospiria; order Leptospirales; family Leptospiraceae; genus Leptospira; species Leptospira fainei. Next base: position 45,523 of record NZ_AKWZ02000003.1, on the reverse strand, counting down.
CGACTCGGTATGTTCCTGCCGGCGTACGAAACGCGATGTTAATTCGATTAAAACTGTTAATCGTTATAATCGACAAAGTTAGATCAATCAGTTCTTCTTCCGAGAACTGTTTTCTCGTTTGTTCATAAACTTCGTCAGGCACATGAGTTTCTTTGATTTCCGTAACTGCCTCCGCCCAAGCCAACGCCGCGCGTTCGCGATCCGAGTAAAAAGGAGTCTCCCGCCAGGCGTCCAGCATATAGAGACGCTGCTCCGTTTCTCCTACCGCACGCAGGTCCTTAGAATGCATATCAAGGCAATAGGCGCATCCGTTGATCTGCGAAACTCTAAAATTAACTAAATCCAAGAGAGATCGCTCAACTATCGATTTCGCCAAGTAAGCGCCCAAATCGAATAGCGATTTCATTGCGTCTCCACCCTTCTCATAAACATTAATTCTCCGTTTCATCATCTTGCTTCTCCTTAGATTTCCTTACATCCAACCGGTCTTCCATTGACGGTAAGATAATAAAACCATGGAAAGAATGACGATGGGAGTAACGATCGCTCCAAAGCCATCGCCTGAAAACGCGTGCGATGCAGCTGCTCCTATTAGATTAAACGAATAACCGGCGTAAGCCCATTCTTTTAGGGTCCGAAACTTATTCTGTAAAATGAAGATACCGCCGAGAAGTTTCGCGATTCCTAAAATTTTACAGACGTAAATCGGATACCCGAGACGCGTAATACCTTCCACATTATAGGGCACTCCGGCAAGAAGCATAACGGCGGCCATCAACATCGTTATTGTGAACGACAGAGTCAATGTCCAGTAGATCCATTTAGCGGTTTTTATCCATTTTTCTTTCTTTTCCGATTCCGAAATTACGGTCTTGCCCTTCCCTTGGATCGAATGTATAGAATTTGCCATTTTATTTCTCCTTTAAATAATTAGCGAATCGTTGAACTACAATCGAATAAGGATCGAGATAGTTGGGATTGGACAGTTTCCAGAAAAATTTTTAATAATTTCCGCCTTTTTTCCTATAGAATATCCGATCGGAAATCGGGGATTTTAACCCTTTTTTCTGAAAGGAAAATAACGGATTGAATCCTACGAAAATCGAGAAATATATACCGAGCGATCCCTTAAAACCTTTCGTATCGGAGGAAATGTCTCCTCCTTAGAAGAATTTAACGAAAATTCGATTCCGCTTTTAGGAATTAGAAGACTTCCCAGATTGATATTCGCAAAATGCGGCAACACTGCTCGTGATTTTTAAGGAAGGATGCGCGACCGCATTTTTTAAAGAACCGATGAGTAAAATATTCGGAATGAATCTATCATTGGATAACCTTACGGATCGACCCAAAATCCTGGAGATGGAAGAGAAACTCTTCGAAGCGACCGATCACAAGCAAAGAATTTCGCTCGTAGGGAGATTCTTATTATCGGAATTAAAAGACATCCGACCGGACATGCTGATATTCGAAACGAAACTTACTCCGAGAGAGTAATATTCGAACTTCATTAATTGCTAAAAAGAAAAATATTGACGATCAAGATTTCTTCTTCTTAGCATTGACCATATTTTCTTTAACCCGATATTTCACGATCTTACTTACCAACTTTAACGGTATCGGTTTGTCCAACGGAAATTGGACCGCTCCTTTGGAAGTTTTATATTGGGACAATTCGGATTGAAACGATTTTATGCCGCTTGAAGTCGGATAAAATCCGATATGGTTTTTGTACGCGGCAAAATAGACTAGGTTGCCGTTCAGTTCGAAAGCGGGCATTTGATAGCTGATTTTTTCGATTGCATTCGGCGCGGAACTTACGATGGTAGAGCGCAGATCCTCGAGAAGGGTCCGAACCTCTTCGGGAAAATTTTCGATATACTCGTCGATATTCTTAAAGTTTTGTCCTTTGGTCTTCATCTTCCCTCCTACTCCTCATTCGAACATTTATTTGAGTGATTTCCTTCCCTTTTACACGTACTTATGACCCTTACTTGAATTCCATATATTTAAAATTCAAGCATTGCAGGATATAATAAAAACGAGATCGAGTTTCCTTACTGAAATACGTTTAGCCAGGTTCGTTCGAGGCTCGGAACTAAAAGACCGATGATTTTTTCAGAATCATCCCGATTCAGCGCAATTGTATTTCCAAAACTTTGTCCGAATGGAACCGTCAAAACTGAAGTAGCAACCCCTCCTGCGCTTAAATTTTGGTTTCCCGCCCCGGACAATCCGTTGCTTTTAAAGTAGAATACCGTACCCGACCCTCCTCCAGGCGCGCCGACTAGTAAATCAGACATTCCATCACCCGTAATGTCTTGAAGAGCTATAAAATTTCCGAAATTTAAACCGGCCGCAGATCCGGTTAAAACGGAAGTAGGAGTTCCTCCTGCGCTTAAGTCCACGCTGGAAATTCCGCTGGAACCCGCGCTTTGAAAGAGATACGCATTTCCATAACCTGCCGAGGAGAGATAGGCTCCCACAAATAAATCCGGATAACCGTCTCCATTCGTATCTCCGGTCGACACGGAATTTCCGAATGAACAATTCGTACCGCCATTGCAAGTAGCTAAGGCAGGGCCGGTTAGCGTTGCACTGGGGATAGCGGAATATGGGGTAACGGAACTGCAATTCGAGTTATAAATGAAAACAATACCTTGATTCGTGTTAAACGTATTTCCGCCGACTCCTAAGTCGGCGCAAGAATCTCCGTTAAAATCCGCGAGAACGAAAGAAGCGAGGCTGCAACCGGTTCCAGCCGAGCAACCGGGCGCAGGAGCGTTAGGGCCGAGCACATATTGCTGCGGAGCCCCGGGAATAGATCCCGCAGTAGAAACGAAGATATAGAGCCTTCCTTGTTGAGCATTATACGTGGGTGCGGAAACAACTAGATCCGTATAACCATCAGCGTTAATATCCCCTACTGCGGCCATGAGACCGAAATCGTCATTACCCCCGAAATTATAAGTTATATCAGCGGCGGTTACGGATAAATCTTTGGAAGGAACTCCGGCAATTCCTTGGCTATAGATAATATATCCAAGGCCACCGGACCACGGACTAGTTAAGATTGCATCGTCGTAGCCGTCGTTATTTAGGTCGCCCCCCATTACAAAAGAGCCTAATCTATCGCCGCTCGCATGTCCTTTAATCAGACTATTATAGGTTCCACCCGAGCTTAGATTCTGGCTAGTGACCCCTTTTTGTCCGGAGCTATGAAAAATATAAGCGTATCCGAAAGTACTAAATGCGGGAGCAGCCTGACTTCCGATTATGATATCCGCATAACCATCCGCATTAAAATCGCCGGCTCCGATTCTATCTCCAAAAAAAGAACTGTTTGCAAGGCCGTCCGTCAAAATCGTATCGGGAGAGCTGGAAGGAAGGCCGGTGTTTCCGTGCGCCAAAAATACCAAACCGTAACCTTGCACTGCATTACCCAGGGAGTTACTAACGATCAGATCGGGAAACCCGTCCCCATCGGTATCATGATTGATTCCTTTAACAACCGTGAAGACCTGAGGAACCGTCCGATTTCCAGCTCCATCTGCTGCGATTACGGAAATCGTATGCTTAGTGCCTACATTCCAATGCGTTCCGGTAACGGCTTGGGCAGGAAGTTGGTATCTCCAACTTAAACCGTTGATTGCCGCATTCGAATAAGGTCCTCCGTCTAACGACACGGAAACGGATGCCATTCCCAAACGAATTTGGCCTACTAAAAAGCCGGTTTGAAGAATGGAATGATTAGCGATATTTGAGACAGTGACTGACGGACTCAGCGCAAAAAGAGCCAAAATCAATTCATTTATATCGGATTTCGGGCAGCGAAAACTGGGAACTTGAACCCAGCATTCGACCGTTGGCAGAAAAATCGGATTTGACCAACAATTTAGGCTAATTCCCCCGGTAACAACGAGAAAGAAAAAATTGATATATAGCCGATAAAATTGTCGTTTAATCACAAAGCCCAATCCGTTAGAACAGAAATAACATTCTGGAACGATTGAAGAAAATAGGAGAAAAAGGCCAAGAAAAAATAGTTCTACGATGAATAACTTGTTAACTTAGTCTGTTCTAATTTAATTTTAAAATGAATACGTTTCACGAAAATTTAAGATTCGTGTTTATAATAAACCGAAAGAATCGATTTTTCTTAACTTCCGTATCTTGTGTGATCGTTGCCGTTAAAGTAATCTCAGAAATACTTCCTAATTTCTAATCGAAATGAATGTTCGGAATGCCCGGCTTTTTGAATACCGATTCTATTTTCCGATCGAAGAACAATCGAGAAAATCGAAAATCATAGATTACGATCGCACATTTTGTTTTAACAAAAACTGGGTATGACGTAAAGTGATGAGACGAGTCGTTCCCTATTTCGAATTCGCGCATAGAAAAGAGGTTTCGTTTCGTATTTTTTTCCAAGTATAAAGTCCGAAAATGGCGAGCCATCTTAATGAAACTACTTTATAATGTTACTAGAATGTTAGATGCAAATATTTGCTATCAAGCTATGTCGGCTCACGATGCACGATTCGACGGAATTTTCTTCGTAGCAGTGAAAAGCACGATGATATACTGTCGCCCCGTTTGCCGGGTAAAGCTCCCGCTCCAAAAAAACTGTTCCTTTTACCCGAGCGCTGCAGCGGCCGAAGTCGCAGGATACCGCCCTTGTCTACGCTGCCGTCCGGAACTTGCACCGGGATATTCTCCGATGGAGGCCGTTAGCAGATTAGCCTCCCAGGCATTGCAAATGATTGACGAAGGGGCATTGAACAAAGGTTCAATCGAAGATCTTGCTGATGATTTTGGCGTCACGTCCCGCCATCTAAGGCGGGTGATAAAACTTAAATTCGGAGTATCTCCGATCGAACTAGCTCAGACGCAGAGATTGCTTCTCGCAAAGCGCCTATTAACCGATACGAGTCTTCGCATAACCGACATCGCGTTTACTAGCGGGTTTTCCAGTCTAAGAAGATTCAACACTCTTTTTAAGAGTCGGTATCGGATGGTACCGGGTCAGTTCCGAAAATCATATCGTCCTACGACAAAAAATTCCGATATCATCAATTGCGATCTTAGCTTTCGACCTCCTTTCGATTGGAATGCTATTACCGGCTTTCTGCACCAACGCATTCTATCCGGTGTCGAAGCGATTCAATATGGGAAGTATCTGAGAACGGCATCCATTGAAGGCGCCACCGGTATTGTTTCAGTTTCGCCGATTATCGGAAAAAATATTTTACGAGCCCAGATAAGCTCTTCACTACTTCCCGCTTTAATCCCTATACTTTCTAGTCTTCGCAAATTATTCGATCTGAATGCCGAACCGATTTCGATCGCACATCATTTAGGTAAATTGTCCGTAAAAAATCCCGGACTTCGCGTACCCGGTTCTTTTGATCCTTTCGAAGTGTGCATTAGAGCCATATTAGGTCAACAAATCAGCGTCAAAGCCGCGACAACTCTCGCCGCTCGCTACGTTAGAATGTTCGGCCTTATGATCGAGACGGGAATCGTCGGGTTAACGTATTTAACGCCTAGCCCTGAACGCGTAGCGGATTCCAGCGTCAAGAGAATCGCGAGCTTGGGGTTACCTGCAAAACGTGCGGAAACGATTCTCGCTTTTTCAAAAGCCGTTGTAGAAAAGAAAGTGAGCCTTAAACCGGATACGAACTTCGAAAAGCAAATCGGAGAGCTGACAAGTATTCCCGGGATCGGCGACTGGACTGCCCAGTACATCGCGATGCGAGTGTTCGGTTGGCCGGATTCGTTTCCAAATACTGATTTAGGGATTTATAAAGCGTTAGGTGAAAAGAATCCGAATAAAGTTTTAAAATTAGCGGAGACGTGGCGACCTTGGCGGTCCTACGCAGCCATACATTTATGGAAATCTTTGGAAGAATAAACATGACTTACTACGCAAAAATAGGTTCGCCGATCGGCGAACTTCTTATCGTCTCGAACGGAATCAGCATCACACGAATCTGCATGGATAATCAAAAATACGGCGCCGATATCGAAGAGGACTGGATCGAGCGCTCGAATCTGGAACCGATATCGCTTGCTCGCGAGCAACTTAATGCCTATTTTGCCGGACACCTAAAAAAATTCGATCTGCCTCTGACTATGATAGGAACTCCTTTCCAAAAAAGGGTATGGGCGGAACTTATCAAGATACCATTTGGAGAAATTATTTCCTACGGAGAGTTAGCACGTAGGATCGATAACCCGAACGCTTCTCGCGCAGTCGGGCTGGCTAACGGTAAGAACCCGATGGCAATCGTCGTTCCCTGCCACCGAGTTATCGGTTCGAATGGAAGTCTCACCGGATACGGAGGTGGATTACCTAATAAACAATATTTACTTGAAATGGAACGAACCCTCGAGCAAGGCAATGTAAATTCCGCTTCGAATTTCGAAGGCGACCTATGGACCTGGTCTGAACAAAACGAACTCCCATTAAAAAACGGTTCATAAGAAATTAAAATACTTCCAAAATAAGAAACCGAGAAACTGTAAGGTTCGCCGAAATCCAGGGAATATACGATCAAAAAGCGCAAGAATCCGCTCGGCCTCGGCGATTTTAGTGGAAATGAATCAAGCAAGAAACAGAATCGAGAAAGTACAATCCGCCCCTATCGAAGATCGGTACTGAAACTCCGGTGAAAAGAGAAAACAATCTGTAACATTAATAAATATGATTCCCTAAAAATGCCTACTTGACCTAACTTCAACGCAAAAATTCTTTACAGTTACCGACCGATCGGTAGTATTAGGCACCCGAGAAGGAATTATGCGATGGAAAGAATCCTTTATAGTCATTCAATATCCGTAAACTCATATCGAGCAAGACTGATGCTTAGTCTTTTGAATTTAGAGTTTAAGGAAATTTCCGTAGATTTGCTGCGCTCGGAGCAGAATGGAGACTCTTTTAAAAAAATAAATCCGGTCTCTCAAATACCCGTACTAGTCGAAAATGATATCACAATCTGGGACAGTCACGCAATCTCAATATATTTGGCCGAAAAATACGGCGAAGATCAATGGCTCCCCCGGAGTTTGCAAAGTAAAGCAATCGTTTTGCAATGGATATTCTTTGATGCAAACGAGTTAAACAATGGAGTGGGACTGGCCCGAGTTCACTACAAGTTTAAGATCGGGGGAAATGGAGAAACGTTTCAGGAAAGAGGAAAAAAGGCATATAGTATCTTAAATGATCACTTAGCTAATCGCGACTGGATAGAATTAAACAGGCCCACATTAGCCGACGTTTCCTGTTTTCCGTTTTGTTCAGTATCCAAAGACGCGAAAATCGATATCGATGAATACCCTAATTTGCGGAATTGGATGGAGAGGTTTTCGCATTTAGAAAATTTCGTTCCTTTCCGAAAAATCGAACATAAGTAACGATTTTATTGCAATATAGAATACTTATTTTTTCCGGATCATATATTCCTCGAGTAGAATCTAAATACTTTCGATCGCTTTCTTAGAATCGGAAAGAAATAGCCTTTCGAATTGAATGAATCTTTTCACTCTAAAATTTCGGAATTAAAATGTATGGATACGGATCTAAATCGATAAAAAATCCGATATCTTAGTCATACCCATTTCGAGCAAACAATCGCTAAATGGATTCACCGATTATCGCCGCGCATATTAAGTCCAGTCTCGACGATAAATATTCTGAAAGAGGATTGCATGGATAAGAATTGGCGCTCCTAAAAATGTAAAGAATTACAATCGTTCAAAATAGAACGGTTAAAAAGCTTCGGTACATCTAGAAATTTTCTTTCCCTGCTATAAATGAAACTCTACTATAACTGAATGAATCAAACTTATGAAAGAAAGCTTGGAATCTAACAAGTTTGAAATGTCGAAAGCCGGTTTCAGCATTTTCTTCATAGACATTTTGAATCAGACGAGTCTTGAAATATATACCAGCGCAAGGAATCGGGAAAAATGCAAATGAATCAGGAACTTTATGGGAAAAAACTTATGGAATCTATTTTTAAAGGAAAGATCTTAAGAATTGCACTGAGCTATCTAATATTGTCGTTTTCAATGACCGGAACCCTCTTAGCCGGCGATGAAGTTAAATCTAATCTGGAAAATTCCTACCGTATCGAAGATGGAAAATTCACCGGCGTAGGCAATACTTCCATCTATTATCGCAGCTATAGATCGAAAAATGCTTCGAAACCGAGAGTCTTAGTCGTTCAACACGGAATCGGAGAACACGGAGGGCGATACGAAAATCTATTGGGAGCGCTCTCCGGAAAAGGATATAACGTTTATTTAATCGATTCCCGCGGTCACGGAAAGTCCGAGGGGGATCGCGGTGTAGTGACTGATTTTAACCAATTCCTGAGCGATCTGGACCAATTGATCGGCATTGCAAAACAAAAAGAAGGAGTTTTAAAAGTTACCCTGATGGGCCACTCGATGGGTGCCTTAATCTCTCTTTTTTATGCGGGAGATCCGGGATATCAGGCAAATTTGGATCGATTGGTCCTCAGTAGTCTTCCTATCGAGGTAAAAACGAATCTAATCGCAAAAATCAAAAAAGGAATGCTTGGATTAATAGCCGGTACTTCTCCTGGCTTCACTATCTCGACCGGATTAGATGCCGCCACTTTATCTCGGGATGAAACCGCAGTCGCCGCTTATAAAAATGATCCGCTAGTCCATGATAAGGCGGGCGCGTATCTGGGAGACTTTATCCTTAACTCAAAAGAAAAAGCCTTAGAGAAAGCATCTAAAATCAATCTTCCCGTTTATTTATTTCACGGAAAGGAGGATGCGATCGCACTTTCCGCCGGAACGGAAGAAGCCTTTGCAGCAATTCCCTCTAAGGATAAAACAATGAAGATCTACGAAGGTCTATTTCACGAGACGATGAATGAACTCCCCGCAGATAGGGAGCAAGTATTAAAAGATTTAGTGAGCTGGCTGGCTTCACACTGACTTTTGTCGGGCGCTACGGAAGTGGCGCCCCTTTTCGCTTTTCGGTAAGGATTCTGCGAATAACACAAGACTTTACAAAAAAGAACTAAGCGTGAACTCTATTCTTTAATGCACCAATAGCCGGTTACGATTGTGTCAGGCTTACCGTAGCATAAATTCACTTTGTCGACGGTAGTGATCGTGCAATTTTTTGAGTATGACTTCCTATACATGGCGGTCGGTAGCTCGTCTTCTGAATTCAGGAATCCTCTCAATGATTCATAATATTTTATATCTATCTTCTTCGGCTTTAGCGGTTTTACGCAAGGTTTTCCTTCCGCATCATGCCCCTCATTGCAAAGAAGAATCTCCTCGGATCCTGAAACTAGCGTAACCACGATGCCACCATCCGTAATTTGATAAAACCCTTCCTGCTTTACCCTAACGCTCTCTTCTCCTTCGTTAGCAAAATCGGCGTAATAAGCCGCTTTATTTTCCGACAACAATAATCTTTCGGATGAAATACTCAGACAGGTTGAATTTTGCCTCGTTAATTCTAATGACTTGGCATCAGCCGGAGTTTTGATTTTAAACGACCGTATTCCGTTGATATACCCTTTCCCATCTGGAAAATAGTACCAATGTTTCTCTTTTCCTTTGGATAATCGTCGAACTTTAGTCATGGCAACCTCGATCGAAGTTAAAGGAGGAATTACATTTAGGACTTTAGAATCGTTGGAAGGTTTTGTCCTAAGTTTGGTCGGTGAGTTTTCTGAGAGATACTTTTCTTTCTCGGAATAAATATTAAAACCTAGGATTAATATGCAAAATATTACGAGTTTATTCATCTCGGATATCCCGCAGATTTTAATCCTTTTCTATCGTCTAAATTAATAATCATTTGTGCAATCTACGTTAACCGTTAAACGCTTTTTCAGGATTCCGGACGATTTCCTCTTCCGGCCATTCGTGCGGAAACGAGTAACCCGAACCCTCGACGATTTCACGAATCTCCCAAATTCTTTTTCCGTAAGAGTCGAAATATAAGCGATGCTCTAAACGCGTGCCGTTTACTGCGCCGCCGGTAATAAAGACAAAACGCAAAACTTTCAGATTATCGTAATAGTATTCTATTTTTATCGCGGAATCGTCAGATCCCATTTCTTCTACATATTTGCAAATTACGTTTTTTTTATTGAAGAAGGCCATTTTCAAAGTCGGCTTATACGGTTTTAAATAGGGAAACTCCTTTTTACGAATCGTTAATTCTTTGTTTTTAATCCCCGTTTCTATCCTATCAAAAATTGATCGAATTTCCTTGATATCATGACGATTTATCCAGTTTTTGTCGTTGATCCCTTTCGACAAAACGTTACTTGAGAATAGAAAAAGTGAGAATAATAGTAAAATAACATTCCGAATTCCCATATATAAATATCTCGGACTTAGCTGCCCTATTTTACCCAATACAAAACTCTTAGCCTTCGATTTCTAAGTCCATATTTTTATCCTCTTCGATCGGAATTTAAACCGTTCAAGTCCCGAGAATTCGATCCATTATCCTACATCGAAATCTTTATAATTACCTCTTACCGAGCGCTCGGGAAAGAAATAGGTCCAGGTTAAAATGCAAATTCGGTTTTTAACCAAACGAACTTAGAATCGGAAAGATTTAATCACATACATAGCGGCTCGATTTTAAAAGAAATTTAAAGGATCCATTTAAGAGGGCCCTCCAATCGAGAAAATATCATTCGCAAGATCTAAATAAATATTATCGCAAATTGATTCCCTATCCTATTTCCGGAACGGTCTCCAAAACGCTTTTTCGACGACTCATCTCTCTCGCCCATTTTTCAAGTTTAGGAAATTTTGAGTAATCCACAAGTTCCGGAATTCGAAAAGCTAAAGATCCTAACGCACAGATTAATGAAACGTTATCATATTGAAAAGTTTTTAAATCGTCGATTCTATCTTCAAAAAACTGCAGACTAGTTTCAACCGCTAATTCCTTGTTTCTTTGGAATTTCTGGTTTATGCCTTCGCCATGATTATTTTTTTCAACGTAAAGAGCCAGGCCGGCCTCCAGCATAGCATCCGCTACCGCAGCTCGATGCAAAACCTCGAATCTATCCTCTCCGTTTCTAGGTATGAGGATCGGCGTGTCGTTGAGTAAATCTATATATTCACAGATTACCGAGCTATCGATCAGCGGCTTTCCGTTTTCCCTCAGTAAAACGGGAATTTTTCCGGCTGGATTTTTTTCCAAAAGTGACGGACGCTTTTCGTACGGATTCTCCTCTATAAGTTTTAAAGGCAGCTCTTTCTCTATTGCAAAAATTCTGACTTTACGCGCAAATGGTGAAGTTTTCGTATATAATAGTTCCATCGGACAAGAATATCTTCTTATTCTATTTTTGTCATCCAATACAACGTTCGCTTGAACGAATGCATTCTTAAGTAAATATTTTATTGGAAAAAATCGGATAATATGGATGCCTCTTCAGCAAAACATTCTTAGCGAGAAACTACTATGGCGTATAATGAAACACTAGCGATACGAATACGGGAAGCACTGTCCGAAGAACGAAATTTAGAAGAGAAGAAAATGTTCCGTGGAATGTGCTTTATGCTAAACGACAAAATGTGCGTCTGCGTCGGAAATGACGAAATAATGTGTCGAATCGATCCGATTATATTCGAGTCCGTTCTAGAAAAAAAGAAATGTAGACCGATGATTCACAATGGTAAAGTGATGAAGGGGTTTGTATTCGTTAACGAGAAGGATATAAAATCGAAAAAAGAATTTCGGTATTGGATCGATCTTGCACTTGAATTTAACGTGAGAGCAAAAGCATCTCCTAAAAGAAAGAAGCGAAAAAAAAAGATAGATTAATCCATAATTCAAGAGATCGATAGATCAAAACTGATGAGTTCCGAATCCGCGACTCGAAAGATGAACGATTGCCACCGCTATGATAAGAACGGCAACAAGTGCAATGGAAATTTTTAACCCGAATCCTATCATATCTGCCTTATCGCCGCTCCGTATTGTCGATAACTCCGGATTCTTTTGAGATTTTTGTTTCCAAAGACCGTAGGCGGTCAAGCCCCAAGGCTTGTACATGGACAGAACTGTTGCCGCAAGTAAAACCAAGATTGCCAAACTTGCGTCTATTATTAGCTGCGGTCCCAATCGTCCCGGATCCGGAAAATCGGATATCAGAGCCACCTTCCTGGCCGCTTCTCCGATGGCGACGAATTGATGTAATATCAAACCTATGCTTGCAAAGATTCCGAGGACAAATTTTACGAAGACCCAATAATATCGAATCAAACCCCATTGAGTCCAAAACGCGAGGATAAGTCCGGTGAGCATAGACAATATGCTTAGCGGAATAATCATAAATCGTCCGATAAGATCCATCGATATATAGGAACTCCGAACAATTATAGCGTCTTGGCTGACAATGCCCGCTATACTAAGTACGAGAAAACCGGCTACTGCCCCAATCCACCCGACTGAGGCAGTCACATGAGTCGTTACCGATCCGGAATTTCAAGCATATCTCGTGATGTACGGAGAAGTAAAATTCAAAGAAAGAAGAATGAGCGATGGCTTCTTGGAAGTGTTTTTGGCAGCGCAAACACTTGCGACTCTCTCACGTTTATATGTGTCTGCGAAGAATTGCCCATTTATTCGACTTTAAACGTACGGATTGGGTTCGGTCCGGCCATGCACATGAGCATTGAGACGCATCGATTAGTGAATTATTCGGAGTATTATTTTTTCAAGATATTCCTATTTTGAAAGACGAAAACAAGAAATTCTATTATTTTCCTTACGACAAAGCGGAAAAATTCGGTAATTAGAAATTCTTTTCCGAGCCGATCCACGTACACGGGGCGATTCTTCGTTCCCCTTAAATATAAATTCATCCAAACCTTTAACTTGGTTATCAACCAAGCCGAAGATTCCCCTTCGCAACCTCCCCGCTTTTGAGCATATTTCCCCTAAGGCCGAACCGAAAAAAAACCGCTTTCGCATCTTTCTCCGAATTACCTCAATCGGGATATTTCTTACTACTTCCTTCCGGATTTCTTGCAATGGCTCTCTAATAACGAATATCCCAAACGGTAGATTTCCATAATAATTATTCTATTTTAGTATTTATTTATTTGATAAATATTTTATATTTAATTTTCTATTTAAACAATTATATTTTATTAATTTATTTTCCTTAATTTTATCGATAAAATAACATCGTGAAATAATTTTGACAAAGAATACTTTTAAATAAATCGGAACCACCGCTCCGATTTATTCGATCATTTTCTAAAGATATATCCGATGTGCCCGACGTTTTCTTCGAAGAAAGGAAAGATTCGTAGCAACGAGTTTACATGGAGGCGGTTTTCCGGCAATAATTCGCTTCGATTGAACGACTGATCCTTAGTCCGAGTTCAAAGCAACCGTCAGAGTGTATTAATAAAACCGATCAATGAAATTGAACAGAATCATACTAACCGAAATGTCAGATAAAAACGATTCATAGAATTTTTATTAATAAAGATGATAATCTTGGAAATTCGAAGGAGTAAAGGTCGCAATTTCCATTAGTTTTTAGAAAGCCCGATTTCGGCCAAGCGATCGATAGATGAAAAATTTTAGAAATGCAAATCGTCAAAGGAGATGAAGTTGAACGTTAGATATGCGATTATAATTGCATTAGTATCTTTTTCGGCAACTCTATACGCGGAAGAAGAAGCCGATCAAAAGAAGCTGACTTCCATAGGGATAAGAGTGACCGAAGTACAAGTCAATTCGGCGACTGCCAAAAACGCCTTAAATATGCAAAATTCACTCATGATAAATTCGGCGATAGCCGGAGTCAATAATATCATGATTCCATCCGCCTCTAACTTCCGAGGAAAAGGACTCGAATGGGATTCTTCTGTTCGTCACACTCCCTTAATTCGTAGTAATTACCTATTGTCCTACTCTACGTTAACGTCAGGCACTACGATACTTACTGATATAGATAAGTATTCTTATAGTATAGGATATCCACCTACAACGATTAAGGGTCAAGATTTTACCGTCTTCGATTACTCTAAAAATAGACTTTATACGACTAGAGTCAATTACGGAGCCGACTTCTTGATTTTTCACGATTCCAAAAATCCCTTCTTGGAAAATTTGTCACTTAGGGCGGGCTTGGAAGCTTACGAAAATAACGTAACCTTATCTTCCAAAAGCAATGCGTATATTTCTTCCGGAACGTCAGGCGCCATTACGACCGTCAAAAACGGAATTGACTTTACGACTCCGGATAAATTGATTTACCGAGAATCATACCTTAATGGAACATTAGGATTTAATTATTCGTTTACGTTTCTTAAAATAAATAAAATCGATTTTGGCGTCGAATATTTCAAAAGTATCCAAAGTTCCGCCGATTTTAAAGATAAATCGTTCGTAATTCTAAGTAGCGGCAATACCTCAATCCCGTTACCATCCTTACAGCAGGGAATCGTGAAAACGGACATCCGGGGAAATCGATTTCATCTGGGATATTCTTTTCAAGTAACCGAGGCCCTCTTTTTGAGACTCTCGTATTCGGGCGCGGAAGCGATGCATACCGTAAGAAATTCCACCGCGACAAACCAAAGCGGGCTTGCCCTTGCTCTCCTTTCCGGGAATTCGGCTGCGTTTTTAGGAAGTATACTTCACGGTTTAGGGCCGTATCCAAGTTCTCGGGATATGAGATCACAGATCGGATTCGAGATCGGTTTTAAATATTAATGCCAACTAAAATTCAAGAGAAAGGAAACAAAAAATTGAAACTATTCACTTTATCTAGATTTTTAATTTTTCTAGTATCGATTTCGACTTATAATTGCGCTTCCATTCCCCAATATAGAGACGTTCATCTTGCTTCGAAGTCTCTGCTGGATAAAGCGGAGGAACACATCAAGGAGAAGAGATACTCTGAAGCAAGCGAACTTCTGAAAGTCGTTTTAAAAGTCTATCCGGAGGATTCTAGGGCAAAATCGGTCTCCGAAAGGCTCCCTGATCCTTATAGGGCTAGGTTAGGGAATCTCTCCTTAAAAGGATTTAATAAAACAAGTCGAGAGGAAGTGGATTCCGGATTTCTAGAAAAACTTGCCTGGTATATTCCGGATAGAATATTAGATTTTTTAGATATTTTCAGCTTAAATGTCAAAATCGGCCCGCAACTCGGAGTGAGCGCCTGGATGACTCGAGGATTGCAAGTTACTTTGTACGCTGGAAATACCGTTCAATTAGGTTGGTTTCAAAAGAGAACGCTTGGATTTACCGAAGAATTGTCGGGTGAAGCCGGACTAGGACCTATCGTACCAATTACGATATCCGGCCGATCCATCGGCACGGGTAGTGAGAGAAGCGTTTACGATTCGTTCGTGCTGCATAGTCCTTATAAGAAAGTTTATCAGGATTATAGGGATTATTGGAGTAGCGGTTCGAAAGTCGGACTCATTTTAATCGGTGCAGAATGGGAATGGCATTGGCTTGAAGTTTTCGATCTAATTTCGGGAATATTCACCTTCGATCCTTTGGATGACGACTTTGGAACAACCCGGTCCCTATATCTGAGTAAAGAAGAGAAAAAAAATCTTTTAATCATAAACACGGCCTCTCATACATATTGCGATTGTGAGATTCGGGAAATAAGAGTGCAATTCCCCGACTTAGGTAACGCCTTAGAAAATCCGGTCGTTCCCAATCTGGAAGATTCCCCTAAATCTAATAAAGGTGGGAGGTTGAAATAATCGACTTCACCCGCCTTTATTTCTATGGAGTTCCGATACTTGACAAAACTAGTGAGATGGATTTTCCTTTTCGTGCTTATATCTTCATTTACGATCGGCTGCCTTTATCGCTCAATGAATCTTCCAGTGCTTGCGAACGGAGCAAAATCCTTTCCTATAAAAGCAAAAACAAGGCTATCCGTCTTATTAAAGGGAGAATATTGCGCTGAAATTTGTAAATCGGATGAAAGCTCGCGAAAATGCAATAGAGAGGGGGATTGCAAACGGAGTTTGCTCGGATGGTATCCAGTCGAATCATTTCGAGATGAAAGAAACTATTCATTCCGACAATTTTACCCGCGAAGAAAATGGAATCTCTTGAGAAACATCCCGGACGCAGTTTCCGGTCTTTGCGAGGAGAACAAAAACTGGAGCTGCCACGGAGGTCGAATCGGAAACGAAAAGAATGCGACTGACCGATATATTGAAATTAGAATCAACGGTTTTGAGCGTGAAATTCATTGGTCTCTATATGCAGCGTCATTTAGCTTATTGCTATTTCCGGGCTATTTTAGTGAAACTGTGAATTTGGACATCGACTATTCCATTGATGGAAAACTTTATTCGGTTAATTTTTCCGAGAAGCCGAATTGGAGCTATTGGTTTGGATGGATCTTTTTCCCCTGGGGTTCGTTCGCTTCCGCACCCGATGAGAAACTATTCCTGGGAATTCTGGAAACACTTTCAAAAACATTCGCAAAGAATGATATTTAAGTTCGAACCCTGTTGCACCCCGAAAAACCAGGTTTCTAGCACCTCTGTCGTTTCGTTATTTTTCTGATTTTCCAGATAGCGGATCTCGTGTATCATAATTTTAGAAGCGGCGATTTCTATCCCGGATGGAATCCTATATCGCAAGTTAGATCGAAACGGATTCTATAACTTCTTCCAACGAAATATCTCGGAGCGATTCCGATATCATATTCTTCCGAAGTAGGAGTTCCTTTCTATTCCCAATCGGTTAGAAAAAAAGTCTCTACTGCCTCATACCTACCCGGATCGAATTTTACGATAGTAAGAGCTTGTTGAGCTTGTTCCAAGTATGGCGAAGCTACAGGATTTTTACGCTTTCTCTGATAATCTTCTAATGCTACGCTATTGTGCATACATCGTTACCTTTTCATCCTCAAGGCTACGACGGAGACTTGCAGAGGCGAAATTGCTGACGCTATCCCGTGTCGCGTGAGTGAGCAGTATTAAAAGTCGTTCTTGGTGCGCAAGCTCGACCGTAAAAACCTCGATCAGCGTAACAAATTTATCGTCTTTGTTTATTGTAGTAATAGATGGTGGATTATTAACTCTTATTATTTCTTTTGTACAATTAACGATTATGGTTAATATCGTGAAAATCGCAGGTCTTGCAACGATGCTTACCATATTCGATCTCTTCTACTTCCCTTTAACTGAAACGATCGTTGATTCGATATTGTTGCCAAATTGTTTTTATAGACATAGAATAAATCAGGAAGAAAGGAACAATTAAAGCGAATTTTTAAGTGACGTCTTCAATTGCTTTCGAATTTCTTTTAAAAAGCTAATTGTCGAAAAAAGGTATTAAAATTACAGGATATTATGAATAAAATATTAATAATTCTGATTCTTGGTATAATGATCTCATGTACTCCAAAAATGTACCGCTTAACGAAACCACAAAATGCGGCGGCAGAAAAGCAATATGGATTAGTCGCATACGGACTCTATTTAGTCAACCCCGGCTCCAAGAGTTCGATCGCAAAATTTTTTGATACGAACGACCAAGTCTATTCAGTCCCTAATGGACCGGTGTTCGTTGTAAAAAGAGTCGATGATCCGACATTAAGAGTCACGATCGACCCTTTCGTAACAAAGAGTCCGGTAAAGATCGGGACCGAAGATAAAATCGATCTTTACGAAACTGTTGTTTTAAAAGTTAGGGAATTTACTACTAGAATGTTCGAAGATACCCGGCCCGAATATATAATCGGGTCCGTAAGTTATACTTATTGTTATATGGCGACGAGATTCGTCAATGGGATCGCTCAATCTTATCGGCAATGCGATACATTAACGTATCCGGTTGATCCGTACACTGCTTACAAAGCGATGCCGATCATAGCGAAACCGGGCGACATTAAATTTCTAGGCATATTCCAGGCGCGTCTTGTTGAATCAAATCAAGCGGATCCGTATGCGAGAAATTTTTCGGGGGGATTAGCCTCCGCTATCGGGTTAGGAACCTACTATCGAGTGAATCTTTCCGCCGATGACGATTATATTATTAAATCGCAAAAGAAAGAGTTCATCGATGCATTCTATGGAAACGAAGAAAAAACTCTGAAAGGAGCCGAGATCAATTTTCTGAAAGCTTTAAGTACCTCCGAAAAATCCGGATATTGGAAAGACGCGGCGGAAAAAACATTAATAAAGCTAATGGGAAAACGGTAATTTTCATTCTTACGCCTTAAATTCGTTACTTTCAGGAAGGAGCAATCCAAGGTTTCTGAGCGTAGCCGTGCAAAAATGATCGGCGGAGACCTAATATTTTTTCCTTTGCGACATTCTCTAAGAGGTCGTCGAACGTTCGATTCGCCTCAAGGTTTTCCGCCTGAAAGCGAGGAACGATGCTGCAGAAACCAGTATTATCGAATTCAGTTCGGGTAACGATCTTGTTCCGTCAGAAATCGATTTCCGACGGAACTAAGCGGACGAATTCGAAATCGGATATTTAAAAATTACTATTTTATAATTTAGTTCTTTTTACTATTGCTTACGGTCATCTCCTTGAATAGACGAGTTGTATTGTTCATCGCTAACCTTCTCCATCCAATCCACGACCTTCCCGTCTAACTGCTCTTGAACGGCCATATGTGTCATCGACGATTTGGGAGAAGCTCCGTGCCAGTGCTTCACTCCGGGCGGCGTCCAAACCACATCCCCAAGTCGAATCGCCTGAACGACCCCTCCCCATTGCTGGACGCGACCGATTCCCTCGGTAACGATCAGGGTCTGGCCAAGCGGATGAGTATGCCATGCGCTTCTCGCTCCCGGACGAAACGTTACATAAGCGCCGGCAGTCCTTGATGGGGAATTCGGTGGAATAGGGGTTGCACTTTTACGGAGCCGGTAAAAAAGCTCTCTGGTCCGAGGGCGGAGGCCTGGGAGCCGTTCCTTAAAATTTTTAAATCCCCAGCCTTTCCGTCGGGGTTCATATTCGACTCCCGAGTCTGACCGACATGACTGCAAGAAGCGACAAGTAACAGGAATAAGAACAAAGTCGAAGTTGATTTGTCGAAACTTAATTTACGTAAATTCATTCGCTCACCTACGGATCATAATATGTAAAATATCTTTAATTCTTTTATAAAACAGCGCTTCAATCTTTCAAAGAAGAGATATCGATCACGAAACGATACTTCACATCGCTTTTCAGCATCCTCTCGTACGCCTCATTGATTTGCTGAATCCGAATTTCTTCAACATCGGAAACAATACCGTGCTTTCCGCAAAAATCCAGCATCTCTTGAGTTTCGGCAATTCCCCCAATCGCGGACCCGGTCACCGATTTGCGACCTAACAATAAGGGAACGGTATTCAAGAAAGGATCGATAGGGCCTAAATAACCGACCAGCACGATAGTCCCGTCCAACGCGAGAGTTGGAAGATAAGGATTCAAATCATGAACCGAAGGGATCGTATCGATGATCAGATCGAATCGACCTTTTACGGATTGCATTTGTTTTTTATCGGTGGAGTGTATTATGTGGTCTGCACCAAGTCTCTTCGCATCATCAACCTTTCCGAGAGAACGAGTGAAAAGACTGACTTCGGCGCCCAAAGCCTTCGCAAACTTCAGAGCCATATGTCCGAGGCCGCCTAAACCGATGACTCCGACCTTACTTCCCTTTTCTACTTTCCAATGACGTAACGGAGACCAGGTCGTGATTCCGGCGCAAAGCAAAGGAGCGGTAGCCTTCAAATCCAACCCGTCGGGAATCTTTACGACGAAATCTTCCGAAACGACAATCTTTTCCGAATAACCGCCTTGCGTAGCAGTGTGATCGTGACGATCCACTCCATTATACGTATAAGTAGGAAAGTTTTCACAGTATTGCTCTAAGCCTTTCTTGCAAGCTCGACAATCCCTGCAGGAATCGACCATACAACCTACCCCAACATGATCTCCTACTTTGAAACGAGTCGTCTTCTGTCCGACTCCGATCACTCGACCTATGATCTCATGTCCCGGTACCATCGGATACGCGGAGTTCCCCCAATCATTCCTAGCTTGGTGCAAATCGGAATGGCAAACTCCGCAATATAGAATCTCGATTAGTACGTCGTCCGGCCTGTTTCCGCGACGTTCGAATTTGAATGGCGCAAGCGCTTGAGTCGCCGACTGAGCGGCGTAACCTGATACCTGGATCGTCATCACTTATTGCTCCAATATTTCGTCGGAATTAATGGGTCCCGAAACCGACTTAAACCGTCCGAAGATCATGCAATAGTATCTTGGAATATCCTACTTATCAATATCAGATCCTATTTATTCTTGCCTAATCCTATTAAACGTAAGAAAAATGAGCATACTTATCTTACATTAAGTTTTAGCTAATGAAAAAGAATACTAAAAACGTACCCGAAGAAAAGCGAAGGAAATTGGCGGATCATTTAAAACGACTGATTCCAAAAGAACAAAGTATAGCCTCCGGCATTAAAGGGGTTCGACTGTTTCGTATCGATCAATCAGCTCCGAAGTTACAGAAAGCTTACGAACCCGGCATCATTATTTTAGCTCAAGGACAAAAAAGAATCTTCCTCGGGGACGACATTTATACGTACAATTCCGGAAACTATCTCGTATTATCAGTTCCACTTCCTTTAGAATGTGAAACCAAGGCAAGCCCCGAGGAGCCTGTATTAGGAATTTATATTACTGTCGATGCTAGTTCCATAGGAGAGATATTGCTCGATATGGATGATATTAATCTCGATGAAGACACGTTGCCAAAGGGAATCTATTCCTCGAAACTTACGGAAAGTCTTGCGGATGCCTCGATCCGATTGGCGGAAGCGTTAGCAAGTCCACAGGATAAAAAATTCTTGGGTTCGATGATAATTCGAGAAATTATCTACCGTGTGCTTCGCGAGGAAGAAGGAGGCGCTCTGCAAGCTCTTGCCTATCGAAATCGAAAGTTTTTTCAAATTGCTCGAGCTCTCCGCAGGATACATGAATCTTTCAGTCAGGATTTAGACGTTAAGTCGTTGGCATTCGATGCGGGAATGAGCATTTCCACTTTTCATGCCAGCTTCAAGGCAGTAACCAACACCTCGCCGATCCAATACATTAAGAACGTGAGATTGCACAAAGCAAGAATGCTGATGACGCAAGAAGGACTTAACGCGTATAAAGCAGCTTTGAGCGTCGGATACGAAAGCCCTTCTCAATTCAGCAGGGAATATAAACGTTTTTTTGGAATCACTCCCGGAAAGGATATGAGCAACCCACAACCCGGAGAAGGAAACGGCACAAGCTCAATCAAGCATCCCGTTCTGAATATATAAAAACTCTTTGTCACCATCAAAAAAGATGGAGTAATCCGGATCGGGCAGCCTTTTTTTGAAGCGATGTGCATAATGTGCTCATACAACTGAGGCAGAATTTTTGAAAAACCTCCCCAAAAACGCCGGCTTTTAATTTAGGGTTCGAATTCTCGATTTTCAAAAAACTTATTGATATTTAATAAATTATCATTTTGAAAACATAAAATAAATCTAAAATGAACGTAGATAGATAAAGACGAAAATGCTACGATCCTATTTGTGGAAATTTATCGAACCATTCTATCAAAAGCGAAGCCCTCGCATTTTGGGTACGATTTCGACCGAAGCAAAAAAGTTCAGTTAACATTTCTAGTTATTTCTTTTGTAGGCGGCTGGTATCGACGATTCGAGATATTCGAAAAGCGATTGATATTTCAGAAATTCTTCAAAACCGATCAAAGAATAGAGATCGGTTAAAAACCACTTTACACTGGATAAATTATTCTGATATATCCTGAACGACGCGTAATTTCGATTCGGCGACTTCGCTTTCTCGCTTTCGTGAAACGCAATTCGCATCCGAATGGAAAAAATCTGTATATACAGAGGCACGGAGAAGGAACATGAAGAATAGTGATAAATCAACCCCGATAGCCGATAGCACTGCCGTTAGAGTAGCCCTTTGGCGAGCTTTACATATGCAGGTTGATCCTCCGCCTCACGTACTTGAAGATGAGATCGGCCTGAAGCTAGCAGCCCCGGAAGAGGGATGGCGCAATCGTCCGGATATGGATCCAAATTTCACGAAACCTTTCCGGGCATCCATCGTCGCGCGAGCTCGCTTCATTGAGGACTTGGTCCTAGAGCAGTCCGGAAACGGTATCAACCAGTACGTAATCCTGGGAGCAGGTTTGGATACCTTTGCTCAGCGCAGGCCGGATATTGCTTCCCACTTGCAGGTATTCGAGGTGGATCAGCCGAATCATCAGGCATGGAAGCGCCAACGACTGATCGATCTAGGTTATGGAATTCCCGAGTGGCTCCGACTAGTCCCTTTCGACTTCGAATCCGGTGAATCATGGTGGAAGAGTCTCGCAGCTGCCGGTTTCGATGCAAAACAACCGGCAACCGTAACATCGATCGGAGTCAGTATGTATCTTACTAGGGAGGCGATCGCGACAATGCTCCGCCAAGTCGCGACTCTTGCTCCAAGATCGAAGTTCGCAATGACATTTCTACTTCCTTTCGAACTCGCAGATCCGGATGTACGTCCTGGCTTTGAGGCCGCAGCGAAAGGAGCACAAGCGAGCGGGACTCCTTTCATCAGCTTTTTCACACCGACGGAAATATTGAGTCTGGCTAAAGAGTCCGGTTTCAAAGAAGTAACGCACGTGTCCGGGTCGCAATTAGCACAACGCTACTTTGCGAATCGAACGGACGGCCTTCGACCTCCAAGCAATGCGGAAGACCTATTGATCGCGTCCACGTAGCGCTAAAATCGGCGATGTAATATAGCTACACTAATTGCGATATTCTCCTCAATCACACTATTTCCGATAGGTGTAATTCGAACGAAAAAATTCGACTCGCAAAGGAAGTTAGGATAAAGTATTAAAATTTTATAATGATTTCATAGTCCTTTAATGCCGAATAAGGTTCGATTTTGACCGGTATCGGAAATATTTCCAATGCTTGCCAAAAATGTTTTTTAACCTTGATTTTGTGCCAATTCGACTAACGTAAAAGAATAAACGCCTCTTGTTAAGACGTCAAAAACTTCGCCGGATCTATATGCCGCCGGAGTTGAACGAAGCGTATCCCTCTAAGAAGAATGAAACTAATCCATTGTACTTATTAATGCTACGTTTCTTTAAAAAAACTCCTTAACTTAGTAAATTTTTTGAATAAAAAATAAGGAAATTTATTTTTGGTAAATCAGAGGAATTCTAAATCCGAATTATTTAAAATGAAGAAGGAATTTTGGAAATTGTGCATTGGGGGAATTGCTTTCATCTTGCTTCTGCTCTACTTTCTTCCTAACGTTTCCAGAGGAATGGTGGAAACGGACCGAAAGATTCCTTCTTTTCCATTAACTCGACCGGACGAAGACCCGGCTTCGGATATTCGAGATGTCCTAATGGGAAGCGATAATCTCGTTTATTTCGGCTATTTGAATTGCAAATCGGTCTGTCACGGAAGCTTGGCGAAATTGAAAAACACGATATCTAAAAGAACGGATCTACGTTTAGTATTTATCAGCCTAGATCCGGAAAACGACACTCAAAAGCGTTTCAAGGAATATTTTTCCGAAGTGAAAACGAAATCGATTCTAATACGCCCCGAATCAATGGAACGCTCCTTCGAGCTTGCCAGGCTTTTCGGGGTTCAAGCATTTCTAATCGATAAGGCAAAAAATATAGATCATTCCGATTCGGTGATTTTGGTAAACTCGAAAGGCAGAATTAAAAGCTTATTTTTGGAGTTCGATAAGAGATGGAATCAGGATAAAGAAACGGAATTCGTAAGGGCTGCTAAGGATAAGCCGGATTAAAGAGAATTAATATTTGATATATTCATAATATATTATGAATTCGGAATTTTCCGTTTAAAAAATCTGGTTCTGATCCTTAAACAAAGCGCTGTATTCGGATGAAGACCGTCGAACGATTCGCTTAATATCACGTTCGCAAATTAAAAGCTAAATTCCTGACTTTAAAGGCTCTGAGGTTTAATTTCGATGTTCGACATGATACAAGAATACTTCTTATTCGATCAGCCAGCATCCCTTTTAGCTAGTTCTTACGATCCCGGATTGGTCGTTCTATCCGTCTTGGTCGCAATCTTTTCATCTTACATCGCCTTGAGAATGGTAGGTCAGACCGTTCCCGAGTCCTTTTCCCCCGGAAGTAAATATCTGATCCTAATCGCGGCGAGCTTTGCCTTAGGATGTGGAGTCTGGTCGATGCATTTCATCGGAATGCTCTCATTCAAGCTTTGCACAACCGTAACGTACGATCGTACTCTTACCATCGTTTCCATCCTTCCGAGTATCGTGGCCTCAACGGTCGCCTTAGCCTACGTGAGTCGTTCTAAACTTAGAATAATGGAGCTGATCATCGGAGGCATACTGGTCGGCTCGGGAATCGGGTCCATGCACTACACTGGCATGGCGGCGATGCGAATGAACGCCTCTCTACGCTACGATCCTTGGATCTTTTCCCTGTCAATATTAGTCGCAGTCGTACTGGCCATCATTTCACTTTGGGTCCGTTTCGGACTACAAGGATTAAGACTAGGCTCTCATTGGCCCACTCTCATATCCGGAACCGTTATGGGCCTGGCAATTTCGGGGATGCATTATACCGGAATGGCCGCGGCCCGTTTTATCGGAATCCAAGAAACGGTCACTCCGAACGATCAGACGGATCCTACGTTTCTTGCATTGTCCGTTTCGATCATCACGGTCGGCTTTACGCTTTTTACGTTCGCAGTGAATGCCTTCTATAGATACCGAAAACTAGTGAACAACTTAAAGATAAGCGAAGCTCGCACTAGAGCGATCATTTCCACGGCTGTAGATGGAGTTATCACGATCGATATCCGAGGGAAAATCATAGACTTCAATAAATCCGCCGAGGGCATCTTCGGATATACGAACTCGGAGATAGTAGGTCAGAATATCCGGGATCTTATGCCGGAACCATATTATTCCGGACGCGGCGGAAATCTAAAAAATTATATTAGGACAGGAACCTCGAAAATTATCGGAACGGGCCGAGAAGCCTTAGGCAGAAGAAAAGACGGCTCCATTTTTCCGATACGATTGGCAATCGGACAGGTAAAACTTCCCGATGAAATTTTGTTCGTAAGTTTCGTAACGGATATCAGCGAAAGAAAAATGATCGAAACCGCTCTCAAGCAGAGCGAGCAGCAGGTAAGATCTCTCATTCAAAACATTCCCGGAATCACTTATCGACGCCTATTTAACGAAAATTGGACTAGTCTATATATGAGTGATGCGGCTGAGTCCATGACCGGATATCACGTTTCGGATTTTTCCCCTCCGAATCCGATCCGCTCCTTCAATGACATCATTCACCCGCACGATCAAGCCGCCGTTTTCCTTGCGGTTCAAAATGCTGTGCGGGAAAAAAAGGCCTTCGTTCTGGAATACAGAATTATACATAGAAACGGAGAAATCAAATGGTTCTGGGAAAACGGAAGCGTCGTCTTCGGCAGCAACGGTGAAATTCTATTTCTGGAAGGCGTCATCTTGGACATTACGGAAAGGCGCAATATGGAAGAAGATCTGCGGATGTCGAAAGAAAAAGCCGAACTTGCCGCTGTAACTAAAACTTCTTTCTTAGCGAATATGAGCCACGAAATCCGAACGCCGATGAACTCCATCCTCGGTTTTACGGAAGTGCTTCTCTCGGGAAAATTGGAGAGACACCAAAGAACTCACCTGGAAACGGTAAAGGGTTCCGCGAAATCTCTATTAAGACTTTTGAATGATATCTTAAACACCGCGAAGCTGGAAAAAGGAGCTGTGGAACTCGAATCCGTGGGCTTCTCTCTTTTCAGACTTGTCGGCGAACTCAAATCATTTTTAGGAATGAGCGCGATCAAAAAGAATTTGGATTTCGAGGTAATCCAGGATCCGGAACTTTCCGAATTCTATTTGGGAGATTCACTTAGGATCCGTCAGATCCTTATAAACCTGATCGGAAATGCGATCAAATTCACGGACAAAGGAAAAGTGACTCTCAGGATCGAAAAAGTGGGAAGTGAACTATATTTTTCGGTGATAGACACAGGCATCGGAATCCAAGTGGACCGCTTGGAAAAGATTTTTGAACCGTTTACTCAAGCGGATATTTCCACAACCAGGCGATTCGGCGGGACCGGATTAGGAACCACCATTTGCAAGCAATTGACCGAATTGATGGGAGGACGTATCTGGGCAGAAAGTAGATTGGGAGAAGGAAGCGTCTTTCATGTATTACTTCCTTTGCAAAAAATCGAAAGCCATAGAACGGAAACCAAGAGCGCCATCCGCCAGACTCTTCCTGCTTTAAACATTTTGGTCGTAGATGACATCGAGCAGAACACCGAACTGGTCGAATTGCTTCTCAAAAATGAAGGGCATTCCGTATCTGCGGCTTACAACGGGAAAGAAGCCATTCAGAAAGTACAGTCGAATAAATTCGATATGATTTTGATGGACGTCCAGATGCCGATATTGGACGGGTTGCAAGCGACTAGGGAAATTCGCCGCCGCGAAATAGAAGATAACCTTCCGAGAACTCCTATCCTTGCGTTGACCGCTAGTGTTTTCGAGGAAGATAGAAATTCCGCAAAAGCCGCCGGTATGGACGGCTTTATATCTAAGCCGATAGAATTCAACCAAATGATGGAGGAGATCACGCGAGCTCTGAATCTTTCAGATTCACCTTCCCAAAGTACGCCTAACGTCTTAAAAAGAGGATCCGAAATTCCTTGGGACTCGAAACGAGTCGGAGAATTAATCCCGCTCCTTTTCGATTCGTTTCAAAGGGGCTCGATCGAAGAAGATCATTTAGACGAACTTCTTTCTCTCCTCTCAACTGAAGTCGACGGGGAAAAACTCGAGAACCTAATGTCCAAAATCGAACAATTCGAATTCGAAGCCGCCCAAAGGATCTTAAAAGAAATAGCTCGGACGCTTGGAATTTCTGGAGAATAAGACAAAATGTATCATAGCATAGATTCTAGACCTAAAATACTGATCGTAGACGACGAGGCGGCGAATCTACAGGTTCTTAGACAAATTCTGCAAGAAGATTACAAACTACTATTCGCCAAGGATGGAGTGAAAGCGATCGAATTAGCCTTATCCGAAAATCCGAATCTGATTCTTCTGGATGTGATGATGCCGGAAATGACCGGCTACGAAGTCTGCAAGATCCTGAGAAAAGATCCGAGGAGCTCCCGGATCCCGATCATTTTCGTAACAGCTATGGTGGATGAAGAGGACGAAGCGGGTGGATTCGAAGTAGGGGCCGTGGACTATATCACAAAGCCGATCAGCCCTTCGATCGTTAGGGCAAGAGTTCGAACCCATCTTTCTTTGGTACGCAACGAGGAATTGAGAGAAACGAGATTACAAATCATCCAGCGACTGGGGCTTGCAGCCGAATATAAGGACAACGAAACGGGATTGCATGTCATCCGAATGAGCCATTATTCGCAGACTCTTTCTTTGGCGTTGGGATCCTCTTTGGAATGCGCCGAAGATCTACTTCATGCCTCTCCGATGCACGATATCGGCAAGATCGGAATTCCGGATGGAATATTACAAAAACCAGGTAGACTTACTCCGGAAGAATGGGATATAATGAAAAAGCATCCGACGATCGGTGCGGAAATCATTGGAGATCATAACTCGTCGCTTTTGCAATTGGCTAAAAGCATCGCCCAAAATCACCATGAAAAATGGGATGGCTCCGGCTATCCGAACGGATTGACGGGAGATGAAATCCCGATCGAGGCACGAATTGTCGCCTTAGCAGACGTATTCGATGCATTGACTACTGAAAGACCCTATAAAAAAGCTTGGGAAATTTCCGATGCCATCCAGTACATTACTAATGAATCGGGGAAGCATTTTGATCCTTCTATTGTACCGATCTTTCTGGATCAAATGCCTGAAATTTTGAAAATCAGAGAACGCTGGGCGGAAAAATAACCGGCTCGAAGAAAACGTTGTTCCATCTTTTCTAAAAAAGTCCTCAACGGATCGAAAAATTAAATATTATAAATTCAAGATTGATCATAAATTAAATTTATTTAAATATATAAAATTTTCATAATTCCTATCATATGCTTCTACCTATCTCCAGGTCATTTTCCAAAAGCTAACACGACATTTTTTATTTTAGTTCCATCATTTGAAAATAAATTTACTAAAATAATTTCTTATATTTTGGAAACTTTGCCACAGAGTCGGGTCAACAATAATATCGACGGGAAATTGAGTTTGCAAGATTAAACTTCAGAATCCGATCGCCATTAATAATGGAGATGTCCATGAAAGTGCTTTCATGTTTATCTAGCCTAGTCACGTTTTAGTGGACACTTTCTAAGCTACATTTTCTTCAAACTCAACAGGACTCACATAACCTAAGAAGGAATGTGACCTCTGTCTATTATAATAAACTTCTATATAATCGAAAAGTGTTGTTTCAGCATCTTCTAATTTATAAAAGTAATTATATCTTATCTCTCTTTTTAAGGAACTAAAAAAGGATTCGGATACTGCGTTATCCCAACAATTCCCCTTTCTACTGTTACTCCTTCTGATTTTATTTTCTATTAGAAGTTGTCGCGTTTCCTTCGAACAGTAATTAGATCCTCGATCTGAATGAAAGATTAATCCTTTGGGAGGATTTCGAATTGCATATCCTCTGGAAAGGGCCTTGCATATTAATTGAGAATCATTTTTTGTCCCTATTGACCAACCTACAACCTTCCGAGAGTATAAATCCAAAATCACGCAAAGATAGATCCAACCGAAAGAGGACCGAAGATAAGTAACGTCAGAAACCCATACTTCATTCTTTCTTAAACGTTTAAATTTTCTACCTACTAAATCAGGGGCTATTCGACCAGAGTGCTTGGAATCCGTAGTAAATGCCCTAAAGCTTTTCTCTTGTTTTCCCCTTATTTCGCAAAGTTTCATTACTTTACGAACCGACCGAGCCCCATATGAAGAATAAACCTTCTTTACCTCTTTAAAAAGCCTTAGGAAACCATAATTCTTATCATGCCTTAGCCAGGTCTCATAGATGAATTTTACAAACTCTGGATCATACTTTTCTAACGCATTCTTGCTTCGTTTCATGAATTCATAGAAACCCGATCTCGAGACTCCTAATACTCTTGCCATGCCCTTAATAGAAAACTCGGACCGATACGCTTCCATAAACTCTAATCGAGATTTTGTTCCTTCGAAAGCATGGCTGAATACTTTTTTAAAATCGCATTCTCTTCCTTAAGTCGGTAATTCTCTTTGCGAAGTTTCCTTAACTCCTCACTCTCTTTGATTTGTTTATCTGTCGGAGGGTTTTGTTCGTCAGACTTCTTCATATATTCAGCCTTCCATTGTCGCAAAACAAAATAGCTGATTCCTAACGATTCTGCTACTTCTTTTATTGTGAAAGAACCGGTTAATATGCGTTTTATCGCTTGCTCTTTAAACTCCGGAGAGTATTTCCCTTTTTTACTCATCGCTTCTTTATACCTCGATTCGAGCGAAAAAGGTGTCCAGTTTTATGTAACTAGGCTATATGCTATAGTGAGCCTTTTATGAGTTCGAAGTAGTCCTTTCTCGCCCGAGAAGTATGGATGCACCGATAACATACGCAACAAGAAGAGAGTTCGAACGGCCGAAATTCGACCGTAATCATCCGCAGTATATGAACTCGATTCGATTTGTGTTGATTAGCGAACTTCCTGAACCTCTTGCCCTACCCAATTTTTCATTCCACGCCCGACGCCCAGCAATCGTCCTATTACGAAGTTAAATATGAAATCCGGTAGGAACGCCCGGAGAATGATCGCTAGATGAAGTGTCACGGGAATTTTGACCGTGTTTCTCCCTTTTTTTAAAGCCTTATCAACGATAGCTTTCGCGACTTTGTCATGCGTAGAGATTCTCGGAATTAAAAACTCTCCAAGAAAATTTATCTGACTCCCTTTGAAGATCCCTTCCTTAAGGAAAAAAGGATGGATTGACGAGAATCGTACATTCTTCCGATCCATTTTTGATTCCATTCTTAAAGATTCGGTGAATCCCCAAACGGCCCATTTGCTCGCGCAATAAGCCGCCAAGTCCGCCGCACCGACTATACCTGCGCCGGACGAAATATTCACAATATGACCGTAATTTCTTCGAAGCATGCCCGGTAGGATCGCGTAAGTCGTAAAATACACGGCATTAAGATTTACGGCATTAACTTTCTCCCAATCTTCCAGCGGTTTCTCTGTGAACCTCCCGTGCCGTTCTATACCTGCATTATTGATCAGAAAATCCACACATCCCATCTCCTGTTCAGCTTTCATAGCGAGGGCCTTGACTTCGGATTTGTCCGCGACATCGCAAAGTTGCGAGTAAACGTCTGCTTTCTTCAAAGCTTTAAGTTCCTCCGACGCCTTTGCTAAAGCCTCCTTGTTGAAGTCCCATATAGTTACGTTACACCCCTCATTAACGAGTCGGTGAGCCGTCGCCAATCCGATACCCATTGCCCCCCCTGTCACGATTGCATTTTTTCCCTTCAATTTTTCCATTGCCCTTCCTCTTCAAACCCGTTATCTATCAGCGCCGCCCGGAAACTATCCAAGAAACCCGGATAAGTTTTTTGAATAGTAGCACATTCTTACTCCGCCTGTCGACGCGATTGATAATTCCGAACTGCTATTACGGTAGTGGTGGATAAATCCGGACAATCAATGGCGTAAATTCTTATTCCGCAATGCTTCGACTCTCCAAAGGTTCGGAGACATGCCGGTGGACCGCCTGAACGCATCGTAAAACGAGGACTTCGAGTTGAACCCGACCGCATGGGCGATAGAAAGGATAGTACGATCCGGTTCATCTATCAGAATCTGCTGTGCCTCTTTTATTCTACATTGATTGATGAAGGTATGAAAGTTTGCGTTCATCTTTGAGTTAAGAAACTCGGACATCTGATGGGGAGTTACGGAAAGCTCTTCGGCCAAACTGACGAGTGACAATTCCTCATCTACGTATATCTTTTCATTTTCAATCAGTTCGGTCAGCCGCTTATGCAAATCTTGCGTTTCGATTTTACCGAGCTGAGATCGGGAATATGGCTTCGTTAACTTTTTAACTACAACAAGCTGAAAGAATTCCGGATTCCGCTGACTAATCAATAACGCGACGGTGATTAACAACCCTATTATTGTAGAACCGGTAATGAACAATGTAATTGATGAGATCAGATAACCAACGATAAGAATACCAAACGTAACGATCGACGACACTATATAGAAAATGGTTATCCCAGGTAGATGGACTACTTTACCGATTTTGAGATTTCTTAGTATTTTTACCATCAGGAGTAGCAGATATATCGTTGCCTGTAAACCGGCACCTACGATGAGCGCCTTGCTGTACGCGCTAAACTCGTACGGAATTCCCGAGAACAAGTTCATCAACAAAAGATTCTTGTCTTCATTAGGAAGGAACAGATAGACAGTATCGGCTCCGAATGCGAGAATCGCGGGCAAGAAGAGGAGATATTTCCGGTTAGGTAGGACTTCCCTCCTTAGACTAACTAGGAAATACGCGAAATAAAGGATCACGCCGATCATATAGAGGGTGGTCAGATGCAAAAAGAACAAAGAGGGAAGCGTAAAGATCAAGCCGGACGCTACGAGTGCTGCTTGAGCTTGCATCGCGGAAAGTAGCAGGAAAAGTATTGAAAGGTTATAGTTCTCGAATCTCCTATCTTTAACGATAAATTGCCCGAGGAAGATTATGAACGAAAGTGTCGAAGTGCATGTAAAAAAAAATAACAAAATTGAATTTCATGCTCTCGATCACAACGAAATCCTATATTGTGAACTTCTCATTATCGGATTCGGCGCCGTCACTGCCGATAACCTCTCATTATATTCCAGCTCGTCCAGAATTTTTCTCTTTGGCATTCTTTTCCGAGGGTACCGTCTCTCGGCGGGCGGATCATGTTCACCGGAAACTAAAAAAAGAATCGGCGTATAAAAGAGCGGGAATGCCTGACAGTTACGACCTAGCAGCTAACAAATTCGTAAAAACAAAGCCGGCCTATATAAGCTAGGTTCGATTGAAGAATTTGAGAGAGTCTCTTGATAAAATTAAGTTTTGAAATTCGATCGTCAGTTGAGAGCGGTTAGACTTAAAGCTATCACGCGGTCTGAAAGCGGAATTTGATTATAAAATTCAACGCCGATCATTCCTTGAAACCCTTTCGATGTGGCGACTTTTTCTATTCTAATAACGACGCCCGCAAATTGAATATCCTCCATAGATGGACCGGACACCATTCCGGTGATTTTAGATCCAATTTCTTTACCCAACATACTTTCTAAGTCAGTTAGGATCGCAATACCGAAGTCGGAAATATCCAGGACATTTCCGACAACAGCTCCCTTTTCATGCATTGCTAATACTAGAAGTTCGAATAACTCTTTCGAAACGATTCTCTCCCCTCTTCTCCTTTCCTCTGCCATTCCTAACTCCTTATTGCGGCGTCCTGCGCATATAATATAAGACGAATTTGAAACAATTTAGATTTCAATGCCTTTCGTCAATATTAACGATTTATTGTAAGGCATGGTTTATGTTCAATTGCAGAATTTAGGCCGAAATTATTAGTTACCCATGAAGTTAAACCCAAAAGAAGTGGAGAGCCGAAGGAAGATAAAAAGAGTAATAGAGGGTAGAAAGCCAATAGTCTACGCCTCTAAGATACAGATCGAATATTTTAGAAAGCCCGAGGCTTAAAAAGAGTCATTTTTCCTCATTTCAATCGCGGTTTTGATAAGCGACCATAGAGAACTCTCCGATTAAAAGTCTGTGCGGTTGAGTATCACTATGATCGTTTATCCAGACGAAACATTACAAATTTTTCAAAAAGAATTCCTTTAGCTTTATTACGGCAGGCCCGACAAATTGCGGTTTATCATATAAATCGATATGAGTCGCGCCTGGTATAATGAAAAGCTCTTTAGGTTCTTTCGCTTTTTCTAAAGCCTCTTGACTAAAGTAACGAGTATCCGCTTTTTCCCCCGCAATCATTAGAATCGGTCTCGGAGAAATTGTTTCGATCTGTGTGAAAGGAAAGAAAGCCATCTGAAGCGCTAGACTCGTGAAGACAAACTTGCCGTTTGCATTCGGATGAAAACCTCGTGGAGAACCGTAGTAATCGGCACCCTCGCGGTACAGGGCGGGCACCTTCGCTAAATCCTCGGGAGATTTTGGGGCCTGGCCGGGAAGAGTGTACTTCACTTCCTCGCCGCGAGCTTCGCGAGTCCGCTGATCGCCGATCTCATCCAAAATTTTCATGCGCGCTTCGTAAGATTGAGTCCTACCAAGCCCCTCTCGACGAACACTCCCTACATCAAACATGCTAACTGTCGCAACCGCCTTCACGCGATGGTCGGTTTGTGCGACACTAATTGCATATCCGCCGCCGGAACAGGTTCCGAGAACTCCGATCCTTTTCGGATCGATTTCCTGCCGATTACTGAGAAAATCGATCGCAGCACTAATGTCCTCGACTCGAGTAGTGGGAACCTCTTTGTTGCGAGGCTTGCCGGAACTATCGCCCCAGTAAGACGCATCGTAGGCAAGTGTAACGAATCCAAGTTCTGCGAGTTTTTTAGAATAGAGCCCGGAGACCTGTTCCTTTACGCCTCCAAATGGGTGAACCGCCACGATCGCGGCATATTTTTTCTTCTTATCGAACTTCGGCGGAAAATACAGATTCCCGGCCACCTTGAACTCGCCATTTTTGAAAAAGATTTTCTCAATCTTAATTCCGTTTTCTTCCTTCGTGTTTCCGCTAATGTCCGCCATTATATTGCCACCCGTGAATAAAAAGAATAAGGCTAATAAAACTATTATTGATTTCGCGATTCTCATTCAAAACTCCTCCGATTACTTTCTTCGTTCATTAACATTTAATATTATACTCCTCATTAGATCTTAACTTAAACCTTGAGATCCGCTTGTCAGATTTGAAGGTTAACTTGATATACTCTCGTTCCGCATGTTTCCGGGTATAAAAACCATTCGTTCCTTCTTTCACACCTCTTACAAGATTACCGACAACAATCGAAGAATACGTTTCGGTTTCATTAAAGCAGGGGCGCTTCCGTAAATTTCCAATTTCGTCAGTCGTCAGCTTCGAGATCCGCTAGTTCGGAAAAGAGACTTTTTCCTCTATCACTTTGCTATTAGCGACGCTAGCTTTCGCATTCGGTTCTGCACTTATGCTCTCCGTTAAGCGAAGCACACGAGCAGCAACTGCCGCAAGGTTGAAGATTTTTGTTTTCTCCATGCTTATGTTTTCAATGTCACAAATTCCAGGGTCAAATTAAAATGATTTACTGATGCAAAGCATCCTGCATTTTTTCGTCTCTCTATTATATTAATTACGGTATTATATACCATAATTACTGATTGGAGAGAGGCCGGTAGAGAAGGATAAGATGATAAAGAAGTCTTGGATTCTGTCGCGCAACACGGTAGTGATAAAAACTTATGTTTTATCAACATATGGTTCATGATTAAATTTACAAAGAAACGAACTTTAAATAAACAGAATTATTTTGCACTCAAATAGCAACTTCCCGATGAATTTACCCGAAGGGCAAACTCAAGAATAGGCAGGCAGTGCAATTATTCGATTTTTTCCTTGACGATTCGTTTCCACCATGTTAATAGTGCAAATACATATGTGTAATTACATACATGTATTTGCACATATGAAAGGAGACAAAATATGGAATCCGTGCTTAAAAAGCCCGTATTATCCCCCGAAAGTTTCATTAGAATACGCTTCCAGGATTGTGACCCGTTCGGGCATTTGAACAATGCCCGATATATGGATTACTTCTTTGAGGCCCGCTCGGAACACCTTCGTCGAACCGGAAATTTCGATTTCTACGACTACGGGAATCGTGAGAATAAATCTTGGGTAGTGGCAAAAACCCAACTTCAATATTTAGAACCGGTCAAATTGAATGAGGTAGTGAAGATTGTAACTCGCTTGACCAAACTTTCTGCGAACGGTATAACTAACGAGGATATGATTTTAGATAAAGATGGAACTCGCCTGAAGGCTGTGCTTTGGGTGGATCTTTCTTTCGTTGATCTTTCAAAAGGACGCCCACTCCGCCATGATCCGGAAATATTTTCCTTCTTCGAATCCCTGCTTTATGAAGAAGACGGTATGGAGAATATCACTTTTGAAGCAAGAGTGAAACAGTTACGGAAACAAGTTACTACTGGGAAATATTCGGGAGATTTTGTGGAGTACTAATTCAAACTTAAATGCCAAAGAAAATGAAAAATACCATCGCTAAGAAAAACGTGGGAGTTCCTACGAAGCAGGATATGCAAGCCGCAGGATTGAACTGCGTGAACTTTAATCTTCGTAGGGCTTCCCGTGCAGTGACGCAATTTTACGATCGCGAGCTAGAGCCTGCAGGTTTGACTTCTCAGCGATTCAGCCTACTCCATACTCTGGGTGCTACGGAAGGTTTAGAGTTAGCGCAACTCGCAGACCTACTTGTGATGGATCGGACTACCCTATTGCGAAATATCGCTCCCTTGGAAGAATTAGGATGGATTACCGATATTCCCTCTGAGAACAAAAGGGCGAGAAAAGTCGCCTTGACCGAAAAAGGTTTGGAAGCTTTACGAATCGCTTATCCGATTTGGGAAAATGCGCAATCGGCAGTCATAGAAGCGATGGGAGAAGACGATCTAAAACGCTTGCTCAAAAGATTGAATTCGATCGTCCGAAAAAGAAATTTTCGAGAATTTGCCAAAGAAGACTAAGAGCAACACTTCGAATTAGATGCGATCGCTGTTATTTCTCAATCAATCTTTTCGAAGAGCTATACGATACTCCTACATTCACTCCGAATTGTCTTGCATATCCTGTAGCTGCTCCACTCGCGGCCCCTACGAGCGCTCCTTCCATTCCTCCGTTCTGATACCCTTGAACTGCCTCGGTGTTTAACGTTTTGTTAAGTGATAATAAAGGCGAGGAGAACAAGGACGCAAGGAAAGTAGTTAGGAGAAGTATGGCCGCGACCTTCGGTCCGGGCTGCTTCGGGTTCGGGCAGTCGCCCTCATCCAACACGCTCCGTCTTTCAATCCTAAATCTCATTTTTATAGCTCGTGTTGGACTTAAGCCCGCCGCATCCCTCGCGGGGAGTGAAGTAAATTTGCTTTATCCTCATTTAGGATTAACGAAACTATAGCTCAATTATAAAATATTGCCTCACATTCCCAGTTTCGTTGAAATTGAAACTTCTTCATTCGTTATACCAGAAGTTTTGTCTGTTACTTTAGTTTTTGCGAGCCTCAGGTGCTTACTAATTTTCAATCTATCGCGTATTTTAGACGACGATCCATTCAACCTGGCCCAATTTGTTTTTCCTACAAAATTCAATTTTAGAATCAATTAATGGTGATTCTGGAATCGCCGCTTCATCACCAGGTGAAATTAAATTCTCAACTAACTTCTTTATCGTGAGATTTAGCAAAGGCTCATCATTGTTAAAATACACTGAGAAATCAAAATCTACAAATTTTTCAGAATCTGCTTCATAAATGGAGACTTCATTTTTAATCGTTTGAAATTTGAAATAATAGCCTGAAGTGTAAAAATCACTTTCTCGTTTTTCTAAATTTTCACCTCTCAAAAAAATAGCAATTTGTTTCGCAAATTCAGAAAGATCTCTTTTATTTTCGAATTTTATTAAAAGTTCTCTTCCCATTTCATTTATTTTCGAAGAAGATTGATGGTCTATCCGGCAATTTTCCTGTTTGAAAACCTCCAACTGAAACTTCCCGTCCGAGAATTGATTGCCACTTATTAGACCAAGTCTTCAGTTCAGGATGTAATTCTTGCAAATTTTTTGGATGCACAAAACCTGGAATATTTTTGGATGTTCCAATCCCTTTTGTTAATGAGTTACTTTCGACAAATACGTCAATGTCGCTATGAGGTCCGAAAGTTCTACCCGACTTAAAGCTTTCTCCAGTAACGGAACTTCCGCTTACTCCCATTCTATAATCTGAAATTCCTTTATTTTTCATAATTCCGTCTAATTCAGACATTGCTTGGCGATACTGCTCAGGGCTTGAAAATCCTCTTGGTATTTCCTGACCACCGACGCTACCAATAGCACTCTTGCCGACTGCTAATCCATCTTCCGCTGCCCCAGCTTTACCCGCAAGACCCCCAAGCTTCCCTCGAAGAGCGGTCAAACCACCAGCAACTAATAGTAGACCATCTCCGATAAAATTTCCCCATTTATACCCGGTCGAATAATCTTTCGAACAATCTGCGCAAGTCGAATTGGTCGCCTTCTCTGCTCCTGGTTCCGTTACTAATTTATCGTATAATGTCGAAGCCACTCCTGGAGATAGAGGAGCTTCAAGCGGATGTGCGTTTACTGGACGACCAAACTCGTCAGTGACCGAAAACTTATTCGGGTCAGCTATGCGAAGTCCTGTTTCGGCCAATTGCTGAGGAGCGTCTGCCAATCGAGCTATACTTTTTCCAATTCCAGCAGCAAACCCTTCCGCTTTACATCCCGCGTCGTTATGAACAAGCACCCCGTCTTTTCCTACGAAATACGTGTGGTTGTCTTCTACTTCGAAGTTGTAAACCTTTGTCTTCTCGTAGATCTCTTCAATCTTAGCAATTCCGACAGTTCCATTTACCTCGTCCTTCCAAGATGCAGTGTTCGAGTTCGACGACTTACTTCCAATCGCAGCCAAGGAAGCTCCGATCTGAACTCCTGAACTTCTCTCTACTCGATATGAATTGCGAATACTCGCTACTGTAACCGATCTCTCTTCAGGATGAATGTTTATAGCTTCTGTAAACCCCTTACCTCGAATAAAGAAAGGATGATTCCAAGTTGTATTGATTACGTTACCATTTTCGTATGTGATTCTATGGATGGTCTTTGCTTCTTTTTCAAAGACATCCGAGACTCTTTTGTAAGATACTTTTCCAGTATTAGGATCAATTGAAAGAACGTAATCCCCTATTTCGACCTTCTCTATCGGTTTTAAACCATCTCTGGTCCGAATGAGTGTCCCCGCTGTAAAACAAGTTCTCTGGCGATACTCTCCGTCTTTATCAATAAACCCGTTACTATCACTCGCCCTTAATCCCATGCTCCCAAGGAGATTACCCGCTAGATCCTGACTTGCCCTTCCAAGCCACGATGATGCTGAACTCGGATCTGTTAGGAAATCATTTGATTTAGCTAAGGTAGCAAGTACTCCGTGTTGGTCCTCAGCACTCGCATTTGGATTATCTAGAATTTCCTTTTGGTCTGGATTGCCTGTTTCAGCTATTGCATTTCTGCCGGTATTTAATTTCGAATCGGCAGCTTTTAGATTTGAGTCCGCCTTAGCCATAGCCAAGCTCTGGTTTAGATCATTATTAAAATTATTGTTTAGAGTCAAATTCCCAAAGCTACTTGGTTCATGCACATTCCCCGTCGCTGAAACAACCGTTGCGTTTCTATACGTTGCTGCTACAGTCGCATTACCCTTGCCATCGATTGTGACTGATCCACCTACTCCTGAAGCTTCATCCGTATTTTGGTAGGTTAAACTTGGTCCGGTATGTTGGCCGATGTTAACCATCAAGCCCTGTCCGCCTTCCGTTCCCCAAACGTTTACACTTCCGCTAAATCCTGTGTTCGGGCTAAAATTTATATTACCAGCTTTCGTTCCTAAAGAGAAAGATGTGCTGCCATGTTGCGAGAAGTTCGCCCCTATATTTGCCGCAGAAGAACCGACACCTAAGCCTCCACTAAAGCCCGTCTTCGAGTTATATGCAACGTTAACGTTCACACCAACTTCCCTCGCATACGCTCCAGCCGCGCCACTCGCCGCTCCGACTAACGCTCCTTCCAATCCTCCGCTTTGGTAACCCTGCACCGCTTGTAATGCAGCTTGTCCTATCGCCATCATTTCCGGTCCTGCGATAAACGATGCCGCTATACTCGCTACTGTTACGAGCCCGGAGGTGATCTCTTGCGTTCTAGCTTTAGCCTTTGCTTTTTTATCCGCTTGCTTTTTCTCGAACCAACTCACTAGCTGCGAAGCCATATCCGGAGACATACCGGTTGCGTTAGCAAGTGCAGAAGCCATTGCCGAGTTAACTTTATCCTGGATCTGTCCCTTGACCCAAGTCTCAATATTTCCACCCTGAAATAATGCCTCAGCTAAACTTTTTTGGTCTGAGGCAAAGCTTGCCGAAGATTGAGCAGCATCCTGAAAAGCTTTATCGTTTTTCGCATTTAAAGAATTTAAAGCGGCTATTTGAGAATTTAATGAATTAATTGTAGAATTATATGAAGCATTAAATGAATCAAGGTTAGCTTGATTTTGAGATATTACTGAATCTGTATTCCAAGTTTGAAACAGATTTCCGGCTGCGGCGATTTTGATTGTTGCAGGCGCAGATAGAAAAACATTCTGTTTAACAGTAGTCGCTTCGTAATCACTCGCATTTGTCGCATCGCCACCTGCTTTTAAGCGAGCGTTTCCATCTTCTATCGAAGTGGTATATACGATGTTTCCATGAGAGTCCACAACTGCATTATTTCCGAGTGAAGTAGCTATTCGTTTAATTGCGTTCTTATTCTCATCGATAGCCTGTCTATTGAGCTGATTTTCTAAAGCTATATTAGACGCACCCATTAGAGATTGCTGAAAAATAGATAAAGTATTGTTTAAGTTACTCTGATCCATAACTGGGACCGGAGCAACCGAAGAAAGAACGGGATTGTCGGTAGGCAAAAACACCTGTGCAATCTTAGGAGAAACCGAATCTAACAATGAAGATTTTAAAGGTTCCGTTTGATTATTAACACCCGAGTTGATTTTAACGGTTTGAAACGACGCCAATAAACCATTTTGCCAATTATGCTCTTGAGAATTAAGATTTGCAACTCCCGCAGAATAGGATTGTTGCAAGTTATCGGCATAGACAGCTGCTTGGGCGTGCCAAGCTGCATACTGCGCCTGATAAGCAGAAATTTGTCCTTCCCAATTTGAAATCGTTGGAGTGATGGAATTCCAACTATTTAATTCCGTACTTAAATTATTCTGAAATCCACTCCAAACTTGCGAATTCGCTAATGCATTTTTGTCTTGAAGCTGTATATTAATACTATAATCAAATTTATCTTCCGCAAAAAAACCAGTTTGAAGGATAAAACCTCCAAGAAAACCTAATCCTGTAGCATTAAAATCAAATGCATTATAGCCCGCCGAAGAATAATAAAGATCATTACCGGCATAACCTGTTTGGATCGGGTAAACGCTATAATTCGTATACGCCGTATTATATCCTTTAAAATCTGCCGAATTAATCTTTAATATACTATAGTTATTCGAATTGAAATCGTTACCATACAAATAGTTAATCAACGCAGGGTCCTGATTATTGCTTCCTCCATCTATGAAACCCTTGATAGCTCCAATGACAGGGTTCGCGGAGGATACCCAATTCCCGTAATTATATAAATCTTGCAGCCCATTCAATACCTGCTCGCCACCAAGAACAGTTCCCGTTAACGATAAATTGTATGGAGCAGCCTTTTGACTCCAATAAGTAGCATTATTTAATGCTTGCGTCTCTTCGGTTTGAAGATAGGTGACCATTTGATTCGCAAGTACCGTAAGTGGGCTTCCATTCATAAGCCCCTGACTTAAACTCGTGATCAAGTTGTGCAGATCTAATCCGGACTGAGTCATTGAATTCCAGTTCGTAGTTCCATCTGGATTGGTATTATAAAATAATGCGGTAGATTGAAGGGAAGTTTGAAGTTGCGAAACTGAATTTTGCATACTCTGTTTAACAGCATTCTCATAGCTTTGCAATTGCTGCAGGTTAGCCTTATATTGAGCATCAGTTTGATTTAAGGACGATAACTGTTGTTCATAAGTTCTTTGTAAGGAAGTTAAAGAATCGGAAAAACTTTGTAATCCGGTGTTTAGTGCCGTTTTATAATCAGCAGAGTTTGCAATCGTTGAATTCGCTACTCCGCTATTTGCGATCACCAATTGCTGGTTTTGAGTAGTGCTATTTGCAATATTAATTGCTAACTGGCCATTAATAAAATTGTCACGTGCGTTAGAGAGTTGAGAGTCAACCTGATTTAGCCATTGAGTTTCGGCATTGTTTTCCTGTGCCCACAAGTAAGCCGATACTGCATTCTGATAATCTTGTAGACTTGTACCTGAATTAGGACTTGCGGTTATCGAACTAACAAGCGATTCTATTTCTTGAGCTGAAGTATTCTCCCAATTGGATTTAATAGCACTAAGTCCTTGGCCGGAAATAGCTTCCCAGTTATTCAAAGAGTTGGATTGATTTGCAAGACTAACCACTTGATCCAGATTTTGCTGCTGAAACTGAGGGGCTACAAAGCTAGGATAGTTATTAAGGTTTTGGGAAAAAATGGAGGTAAGCGGGAATAAGAGAATCCAAAAATAGGCGGAGAGCGTAGTTCCTGAAAGTAGTTTTTCAGAAAATGAATACGTTCGGATATTTTGCTCTTCTCTGTTCATAGAATTCATTCTCCCGTGTCAGTGACCGCGCAAGGTTTGAGTAAAAATTTAGATTTTAAATAATCGGTATGTCCAGCAAATTTAAGAAGAGACCTCTTTTTTCCTTATCGCAAATGGGTCGACGATACTGAAGATCCGGTCTCTTGAAGCCGGAATTTTCTTTTAAGAGTATTCGCCAAAACTATTATTCCGAAAGGAATCAATACTGCTTGGATTGGCATGGCAGTAAGAGTGAATCTATAGTCCACAAAAAATACTAAATGAACAAAGAGAATAGAAAGATAACCCAAAGGGAGTATGAATTTTTTGTATCTTATTAACTGAATTAAGCCTAC
Organism: Leptospira fainei serovar Hurstbridge str. BUT 6; assembly: GCF_000306235.2. Classification (NCBI taxonomy): domain Bacteria; kingdom Pseudomonadati; phylum Spirochaetota; class Leptospiria; order Leptospirales; family Leptospiraceae; genus Leptospira; species Leptospira fainei. The sequence continues at coordinate 3,478 of NZ_AKWZ02000003.1, read as the reverse complement.
TAATAAAAGCAAGCTAGTCGTAATTCGATAGAAATATTGAGAAATCAATAGCGGATGTTGATAATAATTATCCAGCGGCCTTGGTCCTCCGGCACCTACGAACCAAAGCATAACTTTTTTATACAGGTTTATAAAAACTAATTCCGGGTTCTTTTTGTATATTTCCATAAGGTAATTCATCATTTCTTTACTATTTACATCCAACCCGGATTCTTTCGTAAATGTAACCCAATGCCTAGTATACGTTCCTTGAGAATATGGATTATTACCAATGACAAAATTTAATTGCGAGTTATTCGTCGCAATCACTCCATCGCTTTGTCCTCTGAACAACCTCGGAGACAAATAAGAAATGCAAAATAGCAAAGCAAGCAGGACGAGCTGAGACTTTCTAGGAATTTTTCTATTACCGGATTCGATGAAAAACCCAATCAAAAACACTAAGAACACAAGAGGAAACCAACTTCTTAATAAAGAAAAACAAGCCCCGGCGAAGACAGTTATTAGCATTTGTAACACGAGATATTTTACTCCTCCCTTATTGAATGCCAGTACGTTTACGTAAATGAACATTGAGAATAGAGGATTAAATAAATTTTCATTCCACAATTGATTTGAAAATGAAACATAGTGACTTGAAGTAAGATAAAATATACCAGCCAGAATTCCTGCAATTTTAGATTTTATCAAAATTCTGGTCGTCTCGATTGAACAAAATAGTCCAAGAGATCCGATCAGCGCTAAAAGTAACTTGGGCACTAACTGACCGATTCCGAAGATTTTAAAGCAAGCAAAAAGGAAATAACTCATTCCAGGACTAAATCCTAAATTGGGGGATATTCCCTTTTCATACAGATTTATTGCAGCATCATAAAAGGTTTTAGGATCGTCTCCACTTTGCAACAATCCGTTATCCAAGTGCAAAGCGAGCAACCTTTGCAAAAGACTGAATAGAACTATTAAGGCCGCAAAGATTGTATATTTTTCATTAAAGAGTCGAGTTCCACGGCGAATCAATTCCTGAATAACGGGTCCTCGAATTGCTAAGGCAATACAGAATATTACAAAGAAATAGACAATAATGTTTTTCTTATATACATTATAAAAAACATACGGCGTTTCACGTAGCATTAAGGCTAAACTAACAGAAATTAGCACCAACACGGTCGTTATCGTTTTATCGCCGTAAAGCAAATCGAATTTTTTGAGTAATTTCAAAACAATAAAAACAAGGCCGAGCCAAATTCCGTAACCAACTAGAAAATATAATGAATCTCGATAAATCCATTTCGTAGCTAATGGCGGATCGATGCTCATCGCCTGGATACTTGAATTTAAAACATTGGATTGTTCTGAGTTTAAAAATCTGAACAACGTAATTACTATAACAGAAAATATAAATAGTGTGATGATTTTGAAAATTATTTTAGCTGAGTAACTGTTCATATTTCTATAGATGCTTGTAAGGGAATTTAGTTAATTGGTTGATCATTTTTCCAATTACCTTGAAATATTGCCGTTTGTCCGTCGGAGTCTAGAAGAATTCCAAATCCTTCGCGTCTTCCTTCTTTCCACTCTCCAATATAACGAGTCCCATCTTCGTAGACGTACATGCCTTTGCCCTCGTAGATGATTCCTTTTCTATATTCTCCTTCCAGAATTATTTTGTCGTTATTTAGAAGCAACTTTCCTCGGCCTGATGGTTCGCCATTGATCCAATTCCCAATATAACGAACTCCACTTTTCCAAGTAAAAATACCGAGACCTTCTTTAATATTATTTGAAAATTTACCCTCATAGATATCACCATTTGAGTAATAATAAATTCCGAAACCATTCTTCTTTCCCCAAGTCCATTCCCCCAGGTAATGTTCATTTTTTGGACTTATGAATTCACCGTGTCCTTGTGGACTGCGAAACAAGCATTCACCTTTGTAAATATTTCCGTCTGAATATTGAAGGGTGCCAATTCCAAACCAGCAATTACCAGTTACGCAGGTCACTGCAAGTTTCGGAAAAAAGAGATAAAATACATACAAACCAAGAGAAAGAGCAATAAAACTAAGAATACTTACTTTTATTCTAATTCCGGAAATTACTTTTCGAAAGAATTGAATTACCTCTTTACGCAATGAAAGTAAGCTGACTGATATTTTATCTTTCATGTTTGGCTTTTGTAGTAGCATCCGAGTCAATTTGCATCTTTTCTAATTCCGGATTATATCCCAAAGCTTTTGCCTTTATTAAATCCACATCGCTTTGCTTTGGAGCAAATCCGTGGAGCAATTCCGATAACCTAAAATGAGCAAATCCAAGACGCTCATCATTTTTCACTACGTTTCGGTAGCTTTCAATTGCGTAATCGAGCTGACCTAGCTTTTCGTAAATCCGCCCTCTTAGAATCCAGGCTTCGATATTATTCGGATCTTCGATTATTATTTTGTCAAGGCCCATCACAATTGCCTTCGGATCTTCGCCTAATATATATTTTGTCCGATACATCCAAATTGCAGATTCGATTCGAGCGGGGTTTTTAGAATAGTCTTCTTCAAATAATTTCGCAGCTACTTTGAGGTTATTCGAAAAGAAATACGTTTTCGCGAGCATCAACCTGACGAGTAAATAATCTGGATTATCTTTATAAAGTCTTTCGAAGGATGATTTGGATTCATTCAAATGTTTTGATTGAAATTGAGCCAAAGCTTGTTTATAGTTATCACGCAACTTATCCGAATTATCAGAACAACTCAAGAACAATGAAAATAGAAAAAAATAAGATAATCGCTTCACTATATAGTTCACAAAAAGAAGAAATTACCGTAGGTTGTTTTTTCCGTCAAATATATTGATTATTGCTAATTGGAAATTCCTTCCGTTTCTTCAATTAAAGCAATTTAGATCGAAAGGAAAGTGAACCGACCTTTATTATTTCTCTCGACAGGGAGCGAATCCAGCTAAGTATCGTTTTGATATTCTCTACAAAGGATTCATTCGATGTTAACCGGAATCAGCTTTAAGATAAAGGAAACGATTTGGAATCAGTTATCCGAAATAAGAGATTTCATTCAAGAAAAAAAGGATATCGAAAGTTGGACAGACTTCCAATTACTTGAGGGCTTAAAAAGGTATGCTTTCGGATTCGGCTTAGCAAGTTTTATAAACATTGTCTTAATTCTAATTGGAATTTATGCAAATGGTTCAGACAAAAACGCGCTCATCGAAAACCTCTACGCTCAAAAGGAAATCGGCGGGCTGCTTTATTTCTTCTCCCATTTCCCCCAAAACATATTCGGATTCATTTTCCTTTGGGGATTCCTTCCGATACTCGTCGCTTCTCTTTGGTATCTCGCATTTATAATATTAAATGGAAAGGAAAAAGAAGCTTCTAAACCCACTCTTACGTTACTATCCTTGAACAGTCTTTTCATTCCATTAACGGGAATTGTCGTCCAAGAAATCTTTAGCTTTTTAAAAATAC